>JASFPJ010000286.1:0-4585 GCA_050116035.1 Candidatus Aminicenantota bacterium
GACCCTCTCTCCATCCTTCCATGATTATCCGCAACAAGGTCACATCTTCCTCCTCTCCCAGTTTCATCTCTGAATCAAGAACAGCTTCAAGAAGTTTCCGGGGGACGACCTGTTGGTCCCCGACTTGAACGAGCTCCCGAGAGAAAAGACCGCTTTCCATCAGGACTTTGACTTGCTGCGCATGGCCTTTATAGCGAATCGTTTTCTCGGCCAACTCATCCCGGACTCTTCCCTTCATCGTGTAAACGAGGGAATTCAATCCATCCGTGTAAAAGCATTCCATCTCTGAAAAAGGAGCTGGAAAAGAAATGGATTCAACCCCTGACAGAGACTCGACTTCCTGAATCTCTCCATCTTTCAGAATCGGAACTTTCCTCTCATAAAAATCAAGGAGGCTCTCCACCGCATAGACAATCCTGTAGTTCAGGGGAGGTTTGGGTTGGACAGGGTTTCCGCCCACATAAATCATGGCTCTCTCCACTTCATCCAGAAGATGAACTCCTCTTCCCACGCAGATGTTGGTGATCCCCGGAGAAACGCCCAGCCCAGAAATAATACAGACGTTATTCTTTTTTGCCTCTTCATCATATTTCAAGCGGTCTAAGGGCCCCTCCCCCACTAGGTCCACAAAATGAACTCCTTCCCGGACCGCCGCATCCAACAGAGGGAAACTGTGCCTGTGGAGAAGTGCGCACAAGGCAACATCCTTTCCCTTAAAAATATCTTCTATCTGCCTCCCCTCCTCCACATCTCTTTGTAGAAGAGAGAGTCTCTCGCTCTGGATGAATTCTGAAGCGCGACTCAGCTGTTCGCCACTCACATCCAAAAGAGTGACTTTGTTTTGACAGTCTGACTCGATCAGATCTTTTGCCAGTACAGTTCCCATCTTTCCTGCACCCATAACAAGAAAATGATTCATGACTATCTCCTCCGTTTGTGAATTCGTGTTAGTGTATTTGGAATGCTAAGTATCGGGATTAAGACAAAGGAATTCCAGACTGCTTTCAATCGTATCTTTTATCCAGGCTCTTTGCGTATCTCCCGCACGAGCGTTTTATGAATAAAACCAGAAATGATAATTCCGTCTTCGTCCGGAGGCAGGTCAACTCGAAACCATTCTCCGATTTCCCCCACTGCAAGAAGGCTGAGCCCGTACTCCACTTGATGGATAATCTCGCTTTCGAAATTTGGCGCTGAGCGAACATTCGCACTCTCTAATTTCACCTGGATTTTCAATGGAGGGTCGAGCACAGTCTCTTTGACTTCCTGAATCTTGACCTTCGGAGCTGTTTTCTTTGTCTTTCTCCTTTTCTTTTTCTTGTCTCTTTTATCCTCTGGAGCTACAGATATTTCTTCGACTGCCGAAGCGTGTATAAAACCGGAAATAGTGATGTATTGGGCTGGTGAGCGGAAAGTCACATAATACCAGAATTCCCTGATTTTCTTTGTGGAGAGGAGTGTAAGGATTGTTCCTCTATCGATTATTTCAACCACAGCGCTTCCTTTTTCGGGTTCAACATATATATTAGCTTTTTCATCTATGACTTTGACCTTCTTTTGCTGGGAGAGCAAAGGAGATAAAAACAAGATAAAAAGGAAAAGAAATAAAGAGATTGTCTTCTTCATAATTCTCCCCTTCTAATCTTCCTGTTTATTCAACAACTTTTAGTAAAGTATAGCATAAAGATATTCGGATTCAAATTCCCGCTATCTCTGAGAACCATACACAAAGAAAATAAATCTCTTTTCTGAAATTTTTTCTTATTATTCCTATGAAATTTATATCTTTTATGCTATAATTATTACAGTCCCTGTTTTGCTGGCTGGGCAGGGTTTTCCCTCCACCAACCCCTTTTGCTTATTTTCCCCAAATACAGCCAGCACTTCCTTCACTCATTTCTTTCATTCCATTCAATCCCAGCACCCAAATCTGATCGATGAATTGAACTCAGCGCACGGAAGTCAACAAACAGGTTTCTCCCAGATCAGGTGAAGCTCTGTCTACTTAGAAAATATCGGAATCAACACATAGAAAAAGAGAAGGCGGAGTTTGATTCCACAAAAGTTCGTGTAACCTTATAGAAAGAATCTGCGTTATATATAATAAAGAAAGGTGCAGGAGGAGGAATAATGAAAAAGTTCCAGATTCTGGCTATATTCCTATGTGTACTGCTGGCTTCCTTATCCTGGATTCAAGCGGATACAAATAACGAAGAAGATTCTTTAAAAAAACAAATCAAGGAATTAAAAAATCAAGTGGAAATGCTGAAAAAACGGATAAAGATTCTTGAAAAGCAGCTTCGGTCACTTGCCCAAAAGGGTGTCGCCATTCCAAAAACTTTCCCCAAACTTCAGGAAGTTCCCAAAGACTGGAAGGAATTTGAATACAACGGGATGAAGTATTATATCATTCCCCTCAAGGCTGATCCTGAAAAGACAAATCGAAAGAAAAAATAGAGAGCGAAGCTGAGCTACGCTTTTCCCGGGGAAATTCTAACTCCTCAATTATTCGATTTAACAAAACCACCTGAAAGTAGTTTGATAACCTTATTGCTGACATCTTGGATTGCCTCTTTAATGGCTTTTTCTAACCTATTTTTTCGTTGATCCAATCCCATGTTCGTCGGCGAATAGGGATCATCTGCTCTAATCGTGACCTTTCTTTCTATTCTATAAATGCCATCCCCTTTCACAACTTTGCTGTTTATAACTTCCAATCCTTCCGCATCTAACAATTCTATCAGGACTACTATATTAAATCTTAAACTCCGTGCATGATATCCTTCACCTGGAATATCTTTAAAATCTATATCTGGTTTAGTCCCTGGAGAGTCTAATCCACACTTATCCCTTTGGATAGAAAACTTGATTATCCTGTCAAAATTTCCAGCCAACAAATCGCGGTCGTCAATTTTCACCGCAGTTTGATAAATTGAATTAATCCCCTCAAAAAGAGCAACAGAAAGACTTTCTCCCACCTCAAAATAACCTCCTTTTCCGACAAAACGAGGAGCGCCTAGCGAAGCCCTTTCTTTATACTTTGCCAACTCCTCTGAAAACATGACAGCGACAGATTGGGGAATTTTTTCTTGGTGATCGATAGAAAGATCCCGGTTTGCGCTGCACGCAAACAGAAGAAATATGAAAAATAATGCTATCTCCTTCCTCATTTTTACCCCCTTTTTCAAGCTTTGTATTTCGCCTCCACTATTTGTATTTTATTAATTCTGATGTCTATGTTTTTCGGATTTATTTATTAAATTATCTCATTCGGATATCTTGTATTTGATGATTTTGATTAATTCATCTTCGCCTGTCCTCGTGGACCAGACATATCTCCCCAAAAAACTCCCCCCACTTCTCGCCGGAAAGGGAACATCACCAACGACCTGAACATTGGCAATAAAATTACCTTTGGAATCAAAAGCATCAAAGTATCTGGACATTTCCTGCCTGTTCTCTCTGTAAGGAAAAACCAAGATGTTTCCTTCAGGATCAACAATGACATTATAGAATGCCGGCTTGAATTTCGGAAATTTAGTATTTTTTTCAACATAGTCAGGAATTTTCTTTATTCTGACACCATCTCTCGAATACGTCATTCCTCCAAAATGTATTTTTTTATCTTCCTCTGTGACTTTAACCGGCTCATATGAATGAGAAAAGGTAGAAAGTTTATCTTTTTCACTATCATAAATACTTATTTCGTATTTCTCAGAGAAGCCTATGACAATTTTTCCCTCAGGAGTGACATCCCAGTGCACAAGAGGTGAAAATGGCTGGGGAACATTTCCACCACCTCCTTCAAATCTAACAAATTTATTACGCCACACTTCATGTGAATATATCGTTTTTTTATGTTTAAGATCAGATGAAAACAATTCAATTAAGCATACCTGAGGCTTATCAGGCTCACCACGAATTCTTTTTTCTCTTTCTAAAATAATATTACCGTTGGGAAGGGACCGAAGCTTACGAGGATTTCCTGAAAAAAAATCAATCTTTACAGCTTTAATATATTCACCATCAGGAGATAAGGAACAAAGACGCATGTTTTGCATATCCCAGACAATCAGCCGATCCCTGGCAAAGGTTGTAAAAAAAGGCCAACTGAACTCTCCTGGACCTTGGCCTTCCCTACCTATGATTTTTATGAACTTACCAGATTCACTGAATTTCTTTATGTTGTTGGCTCTATAATCACAAATATAGATGTTTCCTTCATTATCACCCGTAATGGAATAGGGAGACTGAAAAAAAACATCTTCTGGCATTGAGTCATCATCAAGAGTTATTTCCGGAATAAAACGAACTTTTCCTCCTCTGTATAAATCGGCTAACGAGTCCTGGCTATCCGCCAATAAAAATGAAAAAATCGCTGGTAGAATAATAAAAAATAATAATGAGTGTCTGATATTTTTCATTCCCTTCCCTCCATTTAATTTATGATTGAGCACTTTCTTTCTTTTCCTTAATCGGCTATATATCCGGCACGGTGATTGACTCTATAATTCTTGTCTTTGACTTTAACCTTTATGTTCTTGAATTTTCCATCTGCTCTGTAATTCTTTGGAGCATAGTATAG
>JASFPJ010000287.1:0-4544 GCA_050116035.1 Candidatus Aminicenantota bacterium
TGCATCAAAGAATGGAGAATTGACAATGAAACGTATGCCCTCCGTCATTCCAATTGCCGCAGCGATATCAATTTTGTTGATAATAGGCTGCAGAAATTCATCAATCGATACTTCACTCTTTGCGGTTGAAGAAATCGATGGTGTTCGGCATATCCATAATCGCGCCTCACAACAAGGATATAACTCCGGCGTGAAGCTGGAACTGCGCGGGAAAATAGGAAGGCTGGAGAGTGAAGAGGAAAAAGATATTTTGTACGACCCGGTCGATGCAGCCCGGCTTCCCAACGGGGACATTCTCATCCTTGAAGGAAGAGGCTGCACCGTGAAGCGGTATACTGAGGATTATGAATATATTTCATCCTTCGGACAGGCCGGTCAGGGGCCCGGCGACCTTATCTATCCGTTCTGTATCCGACTGGAAGAAAATAAGCTGTATGTCGCCGATAGGGATATTTCCATATTCTCACTGGATGGGAGCTATGAAGACGGCTTCAGGCCCCCAATTATCGCTCGCTTCGGAAGCATTGGAGCCCAATACAGAACATCCGGGATGGCCATCCTCTCCGGCTCGCATGTGATTCTGCCGAGCCATCCTTCACAGTGGATAGATTCAGGGGAAGATAAACTGTTATCCGTTTATGATAAAAAAGGAAAGATTATCCGTTCGTTCGGCGCAATTAAGCCGTATGAGAATCCGGAATTGACGTTGAATGCCAATATTGTCTATTTTGCGAAAGACAGCAATGATAATCTGTATCTCACCTACGCCTGTCAAAATAGAATCAGCAAATATTCTTCCGACGGTGAAATGATCTTTTCGGCTGACAGAACTCTTCCCTATGAAATAAGAAACGAAATGAAAATAGAAGTATTCAAAAGCGGAAATCTGGAAAAAGAACTTCAATGGCCTTCAATTACATCCGTAACGAAGGGAATCCATGTTGACCATAAAAACAGAATATGGGTGTTGACATATCTCAAAAAGCCGAACAGGTTCCTGTCATTTGATAAAGACGAAAATCTGACCGACTGCTATGAGTTCGATGTGTTTGATTCTAATGGCATTCTTCTGTTCAAGATTCCTTTTCCGAATGTCAGGTTTAATAATTTTTCCATTTATGATGACAGGTTATATCTCATTGACTCTACGAATGAATCATGTGTCTATGAATACAGAATCGTTGATAAGAATTGAGGATTGTGAAATGCAAAAGGTAAACGCTAGCTCCCCACTGGCCCTGGTCTCTCCGGATTGAAAAAAATATTTGAGCGGATTAGAATTTTAATTGGGGGAAATAATGAAAAGCAAAACAAAGGTCTTATCAATCGTTTTATTCCTTTTTGTACTCATAATACTTGTTTCATGTCAAAAGCAGAAGACTGAATGGAAAGGGACAATCGAGGAAGTGGATGGAGTCACAATCGTTAAGAATCCCAAAGAGCCAATGTATAGTGAAAATGTAGTTAGTTTAAAAGAAGAATTATCTATAGGCGAAGCAGAAGGGAGTGAAGAATACATGTTTTCCCAGATAAGAAATATAGCTGTAGATGACGAAGAAAATATTTATGTCCTTGACAGCAAGGAATTTCATATAAAAATTTTTGATAAAGACGGGGAATATTTGAGGACTTTTAGTAAAAAAGGGCAAGGCCCTGGAGAACTTAACTTTCCATCTAGTGTTTTAATCACTCCCCTGAATGAAATAATGGTTGCAGATAGACGCGTCTTACATTTTTTTTCTCTTCAAGGAGAGTTTATTAAATCTCTTTCCGCAGCCAGGATTCAATTTTTTGGGAGAACAAGCCTAGATTCTCAGAGCAGTATCTATGTTATGACCGCCACAATAAATATGGAAAAAGGAACATCGTTGTATGAACTCAAAAAGTTCGATATCAACCTGAATTTCCTCAATACAGTCACTTCAATTCCTGGGCCTAAGGTTGGTGAATCTTTTGATCCATTCATACCTGTCTTTTTTTGGCAAACGTGCGAGAACGATAACATTATTTATGGCTATCAAAAAAACTACGAATTCTTGGTCTTTTCTCCTGAGGGAAAACTAATTTTAAAAATCATAAAAGAGCATACTCCATTAAAAATCACAGAGGAGGAGAAAGAAGAAAGCCCAGGAGATAGCCTTCCGCCCTTGAAATATGCATTGTCTGATTTCCATACAGCATTTTTTTCGTTCTCGCTCGATGATGAAGGCAGAATTATTGTCCAGACCTGGGAGAAAACAGAAGATAGAGAGCGATATTACTACGACGTTTTCGATCCCGAGGGTAAATATATCGCCAAAGTTTCATTCAGATTCCGGCCACAAATATGGAAAAAGCACAAGCTTTACACCATAGAAGAAGATGAAGAGGGATTTCAGATGGTCAAAAGATATAAAGTGGCTTGGAGATACTAGTGAATTCGAGGCGAGGGAAACCCAAATCCCTTAGGCTCTGGCTTACTTAGATTGATATTGAGAGCTGAACGAGTTAGAATTTTTATTGGGGGAGAAAATGAAAAACACGACCAAGATCATTTCCATCATCATATTTTTTTCCGTCTCTATTATGCTCGTTTCCTCTGGCGGACAGAAAGCCGAATGGAAAGGGAAGATTGAGGAAGAAAATGGAGTCATTGTCGTTAAGAATCCCAAACAACCGATGTACGGGGAAGAAGTTTTTAGAATAAAAGAGGAATTATCGATCGGAGAACAAAAAGGAAGAGCGGAATACATGTTTTCACAAGCGAGAGATATTGCTGTCGATGAAGAAGAGAAAATCTATATCCTTGATATAAGGGAATGTCACATAAAGGTCTACAACAAAAACGGAGAGTATTTAAAAACAATCGGGAAAAAGGGGCAAGGACCTGGTGAGATGCGGCTCCCCGGAGCTCTCGTCTTTACTCCCCACCAAGAAATTCTTGTGAATGACGCCAGCGCCCGTAAGCTCAATTTTTTTACATTGGATGGAAAATTTTTGAGAGCCGTTTCTCAAACCAAGATGTGGCTATTTTCCAATCCTAAAGCGGATCAAAAAGGCAATATCATCGCCGGTTACATGATCCCTGGTCAGGAAGTCATTTACGACCTGAAAAAATTCGATTCTCAGCTCAAAGACCTATTCACTATCTTCTCGACAAGGCTCCTCAAATATCCTTATATGAATCCACTCTTTCCCCGATGTTACTGGGAAGTTACAGGAGAAGATAACATCATCTGGGGATTTTCTGATAAATACGAATTGTATGTTCTCAACCCTGAAGGGAAACTCTTAAAAAAAATCCTCAAAGACCACACACCAGTAAAAATCACTCAAGAAGAAAAAGACGACATAATAAATGAAAGATGGGGAGGATATGAAAACATGCCTCCTGAAACCAAGTTAGTATGGAATAAACATCATAATGCATTTATATTTTTAAGCCTTGACGAGGAAGGGAGAATTTTTACGCGCACATACGAGAAAGCGGCGGATGGAAAGACTTATTATTACGACGTCTTCGATTCAGAAGGAAAATACATCGCCAAGATTCCTCTAAAAGCCAGACCCATCGTGTGGAAAATGAACAAGCTCTACACCATAGAAGAAGATGAAGAAGGATTTCAGATGGTGAAGAGATATCGAGTGAGTTGGGAATATTAGAAATCTCTAAGTGAGCGGAACCCAAATCCCCTAAAATCCTGACTGCTCGATATTGAAAACGACATCAGGGCTGAATAATCCCTTCAAGAGAGAAACAATTTGTGTGAGCACTCATTTAAAAGAGCTACTTCAATTACTTGAAGAAGGCCCTCTGGATGCAGGTTGACAATAAAGAACTTAAAAGATATTCTTTTCCCAAATAAGCAGAAGGTATAATCGGGATGAAATATCCCAACTGCCAGACTAAAAGTTACAAATTAATGTATCGGAGATGAGTACTTCATGAATAAATATTCAGGGAGGTTAAAGGGAAAGCATAACCAGGAACTTATTTTCTCCCTTCATTCTATAAATTTAGAAAAAGGAGGGATAAATCATGTATGTAAGATTGCTCATAGTTCAAACAGAGCCTGAACGAATAGATGAAGCCTCGATGCTCTTTGAGGAGAGTGTCATTCCTTTATGCAAGAATAAAAAGGGGTATAAAGGAGCCAATTTTCTTGCCGATCGCAAGACCGGTAAATGCATCTTCATTACTCAGTGGGAAAGTGAGGAGGATATGCTCGCGACCGAACAAAGCCGCTTCTTCCAGGAACAGGTGGTTAAATTCATCGGCTTCTTCACTAAAAACCCGATTCGCGAAGCTTATGAAGTGGTTGTTGAGGATTAATTGTGGGATGGCCGCAATGTGCTCGCAATGGGCGTAAAAAGGTGCTATTCCTTTTTTTCTAAAATGGGGACTCTCCCCAATTATCTCCGGAATAGAGCGGGAATAAGATATTGAGAAAAGGAAAAAAGGGGCCTGTCCCTTTTTTTTAGCCGGCGGCCTGGGCGAGAAAGTAATCGGGAATGCTAATCTCGTACTTATCAGGATCCAAAACGTTCACAATAGTCCTTTTAAA
>JASFPJ010000288.1:0-4538 GCA_050116035.1 Candidatus Aminicenantota bacterium
CGGAATGCCGCGTCCACGTGGTCCCAGCTCAGACCTTTAAAAAAGGCACCAAGGCTCCTGTGTACTACGGCCTCCAGGATGTGAAAAAGCCCTTGCACGAATACGGTAAGGTCATCGGTCACATCCTTCAGGTGGAAAAGACATACGCTTATTTCCATACAGGTTATCCCCAGATGAACGAACATCAGTTAGCCATCGGGGAGAGCACGCTCAGCCAGAGAGACGAGTTGAAGGTCGATTATGGGTGGGGAAAACAGATCATGACCATCGAACAGGCTCAGTTGTTCGCTCTCCAGAGGTGTAAGACCGCGCGGGAAGCAATCAAATTGATAACATCTCTTGTCGAGAAATACGGCTTTCTCCCCTCCTGCGGCCCGGAATCCGAAGCCTTGTGCATCGCAGACACTGAAGAGGCCTGGGTTCTGGAAGTCTTCAGTGTGGGTCCTGATTGGGATCCGGAGAGTGGGAAACCGGGCGCCATTTGGGCCGCGCAGAGAGTGCCGGATGACCATATTACAGTGGTTCCCAACTGGAGCATCATCAAGGAGATCGACCTGACCAAGCCTGATGAGTTCATGGCTTCAGAGAATTACATGCAGGTGGCCATTGATCACGGCTGGTATGACCCGAAAAGCGGGAAACCTTTTATTTGGCAGGAAGTCTATGCGCCGATTCCCCGGGAATGGGCGATAAACCGCTTCTGGCTTTTTTACAGCACATTTGCGCCCCATTTTAAGGAATGGCCCAACAAGAAACTCACTACACCGTTCAGCGGATACAACGCCTACCATCAGTACCTCGAATCATTATCGCATTATCCCTTTTCAGTGAAGCCGGAAAAGAAGCTCTCTGTGCAGGATGTGATCGCCTTTCAGCGGTCTGTTTTTGAAGGCACTATATATGACATGACAGCGGACACTGACTGGATGGTTCCGGACGGAAGGGGCGGAATGAAATTGAGCCCTCTGGCCACACCCTTCCCGACCAGGGATATGAGAGAGTTGCTGGATATCACCTGGCGTCGTATGGTTTCCAGGGGAGGCTACGGGATGGTCGCTCAGCTCAGAGGCTGGCTGCCCGCTCCTATAGGAGGGGTTTACTGGTTCTATCTGGATAATCAGCATGTCAGCACATACGCGCCTATTTATGCAGGAGTCCAGGAAATTTCTCCCTTGTATAAAACATACAACCCGGATAAATTCAGCGAGGATTCTGCCCGCTGGGCGATCGATTTTGTGGACAACTTGCTTTATCTGAAATGGCAGGAAGCCATAAAAGACCTGCGCTCTGTACGTGACCCGCTGGAAGCCGGCTTTTTTGAAGAGCAGTCCTCAATAGATGCCAAAGCACTTGCGCTTTACAAGAAAAATCAAAAACAGGCGAAAAAATTCCTGACGGATTACACTCGCGAACGGATGGAAAAGATTGTCAAGATGTACAGAGATTTGCGCTTCTCGCTCATCACGAAGTATACCAATAACAAACAGGGCTTGTGAGAAAGTATAGACGATTTTGAATAGGGAAGGAGCTTCTCAATATTTTCTTATTCTCGTTCTTATTATGCTTATTATAGAAATTTTACTTTTTGTTAATTAATTGACAAGAATGATGAAACCAGCCCCCCCAAAGAATTCCCATAACCATTTAATCAGAAAGCTCGGATCATTCGATTCCACGATGATGATGGTGGGCATTGTCATCGGTTCCGGTATCTTCCTGACCACCGGGATTATGGCCAAAGAGGTCCCTTCCGCTTCACTGATTTTACTGGCATGGATTGTCGGGGGCTTGCTCGTCCTGGCCGGAGCTCTGACATACGCGGAATTGGGTGCGGCCCTGCCAGAATCGGGAGGTCAGTATGTCTATCTGAGAGAAGCGTACGGCCCACTCTATGGATTCCTGTTTGGATGGAAAATGTTCCTGGTGAACATGACCGGTTCTATCGCTGCCTTGGGAGTGGCTTTTGCCGAGTATTTCGGTTACTTTGTTCCCTCTTTATCCACGCAAAAAACTGTCTTGTCTGTCCCCGTCCGGTTCTTCAGCAAGAATATGGAATACAGCTTGTCAGCCGGTCAGTTGGTGGCTGTGGCTATAATATTAATTCTATCCGCCTTTAACTATATTGGCGTCAATTTTGGAAAATCTATTCAGAATGTTCTGACCGTTATAAAGATTGGCACTATCCTGGCGTTCGTCATTCTCGGCGTCACGGTCGGGAAAAAAATCCCGATTGACCTCTCATTCAACCCTTCCGCTTTAACCTCTGGTCATCTCTTCTTGGGATTCGGCATCGCTCTTGTCGCCGTCTTCTGGGCCTTCGATGGCTGGAATAACATCAACTACGTGGCTGGAGAAATTAAAAATCCCAAACGGAACCTCACTTTTGCTTTAATCTTTGGAACTATGCTGATCACTATCCTCTATGTTCTCGCGAATGTAGTCTACTTTCTGGCGCTCCCTGTGCAGGAAATGTCGGGAGTGGTCAGGATAGCCGAAGAGGCAACCTTTGCTCTCCATGGGACAGCGGCTGCAGGTCTCATTTCTGGATTGATCCTGGTCTCTGTCCTTGGAGCGCTCAACGGCGCGATATTTGCCGGCCCCCGTGTCTATTACGCCATGGCCAGAGACAAGCTATTCTTCAAGAAAGTCGGGAGTGTCCACCCTCGATTCCAGACTCCCGCTTTTGCCATACTCCTTCAGGCTCTATGGGCCAGCTTTCTGGCTTTGACCGGCACCTTCGAGCAGCTCTTTACCTTTGCCATGTTTGTGGGGATTCTGTTCTGGGTCGCTGCCGCCGCTTCAGTTTTCACTCTCCGGAAAAAACATCCTGACATGCCCCGGCCCTATAAAACCTGGGGATATCCTGTGGTTCCGATGGTCTTCATCGTGGCTTTATCAGGAGTTTTGGTCAATTCCATTATAAAAAGACCAGTGGAATCCTTGACAGGATTAGGGATCACGATGATCGGGATCCCGGTTTATTACTTGTGGAAAAAAAACTGATGCTCTATCATGGTTCTCAAAGATAATCCTGAACTCCACATATCTCCCGGAAGGCTGGATTAGGAGCCATTTCTCACCTTTAAATTCGACCGCAAATAAGAAGATTATATTTTTGCGATCTAAATCTAATCTCCAAGTGCTGTTAAGGTTTGCTGGAAGAATGTTCAATGACTAGTTCTATAGGTTGCTATCGAAAGTATATCAAGATGATATTGTCATAAGGTGGGTTGGATTCCATTCCTGAAAAAGTGATACATTTAGGGTCGGTTCTTTATCTCGTATTCAACAATGAAGAATTTGTAGTTGTTGAGTACGGTGATTGTTTCATTTAGGATATATCTCTTATCTGACTCTGTTGCCAGGAATTCCTGTACATGTTGTCGGCTTGGAAACCTAACACCATTCTTCTCTATGCCGTATGTGACCCTCCATACCACAGCAGTTTTGAGATTACCCACAAACGTTTCAATATTTTTCTCTACATAATCATCAATAGATTCTGGTTCCCACTCTATTTGGATAATACTGCCGTCCTCCTCATGAATCCATATCTTAGCAAAATTCCTATTCTCTTCGTTATTAGATTTGGGAGTCGCTTTTATTATCGTAGCCTTCTTTTTTTCTATACGTTTTTTCCCAATGATTTCGTAATCGAAGTAGTCTTGCCAATATCGACTTAAAAATCCTACTGGACCATAAATTATATATTTAGATTTAGACTTAACTTCCAATTCAGCATTCTCTTTACGCATTTTCCTTCCATTCTTTTTTAGGAGTATTCGCTGCTCACTTAAATCCTCTCCTTCTTTAATTAATTGATAGTCATATAAATAAGAGTTGCTTCTTGTTCTTCGTATCCTAAGACCCAAAGGAACTTCTTCCTGTCCATATATCGTGGTTCTCGTAACACTGGCTAAGCTATAGAAGTTTGCTTTATCTCTAATCTCCTCCTGACACACATAGAAAAGGGCAATACTTTTAACCCTCTCACAATACTTTGCTGTTTTATTTAAAATCTTACTTAATTTTGCTTCGTCTGTCTGGGAACACATAGGAGATGTTCTTTGTGGAGTAACAAATAGGATTATTAGAACCATCAATAAGAATAAATTTTTTTTCATTGGAGGCTCTTTTTTTTTACTCTAAATTTTAGAGGCATTTCTGTCAATCTCGTTAGCCCTTCATTGCAAATATGGACTTTTCCCTTATTTTCTCAAAGGAAAAGCAATTTTAGTGCCAACTCAAATCAGGCTAGCCTGTAAATTTAATCCTTCTAATCTATCCTACTCAATGGACACATGATTATAATAAAGGACAGACCTATCCCCAATATGCTGACCTCAGCCCGCTTCAATACAAACATGCCTTACTGAGCATAAATACTCCTCTGTCGCCGCAAAGTAACAGTAATTGTAAAAAAAGATCTAAGGTTGAATTGGAATTAAACTGACTTAAACTAACTTATTGGTTTTTCAGGGAGTTAGTCTTTTTCGTCTATGGTTTTCCTATGAGGTCCCGTTTGAGGACTGCGGTCA
>JASFPJ010000289.1:0-4536 GCA_050116035.1 Candidatus Aminicenantota bacterium
AATAGACATATCCCACTGGAAATGCTGCGATCAACAGTATGAGAAAGAAAGCTACTCATAAGAGCCAGTTCGACCGAGATCGGATAGACTTCTCCTCCAGCTTTGTGTACAGTCACTCTCTTCTAATTGACAGCACCATTTTTGGTTTGATATGTTTCCTGTAAATGTTTGGAAGTCAAAATTGCATAAGATCTTGAGAGTTTTGTCGTTTGCTCGAAAAAACAATATTCTTAAGATCCGAAGGCGCTAATGAGATAGTTGAGATCAAATATAAGAGTATCTTGATCACAGCCAGATTGATTTCACTAGAGGAGCTGAGCTCTCCTCTGATATAGAACAAAGATATTATCGAAGAGGAGGCTATTTCTATGATGATCCCAACACACCAAGATATATTGGACGCAGCGAGGAGGATAAAAGGAAAGATCCTCAGGACACCGTTCATATTCTCAGATCCACTATCTCGGCAGGTGAACATTAGAGTCTATCTTAAGCTCGAATCCCTGCAGCCCGGAGGTTCTTTTAAATTCCGGGGAGCAAACAATGCAGTCGCCATGCTGACCCCTAAGGAAAGAGAAAAGGGTGTGGTGGCGGCGTCCTCTGGAAATCATGGCACAGCCCTGGCCCTGGCGGCTTCCCGGGTTGGGATCAAGGCAACGATAGTCCTCCCAGACAATGCTCCGCAAGTCAAGGTCGAGAGGATCAAGAAGGCTGGGGCCACAATCCTCCGGCACGGCTCCCATTATGGCTATAGCGAAGAGAAGGCTGCCGAGTTAGGTAAAGAAGAATTAGTTCTAGTCCACCCCTTTGACGATCCCAGGGTGGTGGCAGGACAGGGGACCATCGGTCTGGAGATAGACGAGGACGCGCCCCCGGACTTGGAAGCGGTCCTGGTTCCAGTGGGAGGAGGAGGACTGATCTCAGGCGTAGCCCTGGGCTTGAAATACACCCGGCCCCAGGTAGAGGTTATTGGCGTGGAGTCCTATGCCGCCCCGACTCTCACCGAGGCGCTGAAGGCCAAGAAACCCGTGCCGATTAAACCACTGCCCACCTGTGCCGACAGCCTTTCCCCTCGCTATACCGGCGACATCTCATTTGAGGTGGCTACCGATCGAATCAGGCAGGTGATTCTCCTTACCGAGGAGGAGCTGATCGAGGGAGTCCGTTATTGCCTGGAAGAACTTCACCTGGTTGTGGAGCCTGCGGGGGGAGCAGGGATATCCGCCCTCTTGGCCGGGAAGGTAGAGATAAAGAGCGGACCAGTCTGCGTTGTGGTCAGCGGATCGAACTTGGATAAGAAGTATTTCAAGGAAGCATTAGGACTGTAGTGGAAAGGCCAGTCGTGGCTTTCATTATCTTTACTGCACTCGGAAGGGGAGAGATAGTCATGACCATGCCTGCAGCCCCAATCGCGTATTGTACCTCTTCTTCCAGTCAGCTGCCTTCATGAGTCTCTTCCTAAACCGCTTCTGGTTGAAATTCCGGCGATTCTACAGTTAAGAAATCTCTTAATTTCTCCAGAGTGTTAGATTTATAAGCTCTTTTAATGAGTTCTAAAACTCTTGCACCAGGCGTGCCAGCTTTTTCCTTGTAAATTCTCACTTTCGGCTTGATCAACCGTTTTTTTTGGCGACGTATCGGTTTCGCTTTTATATTCACAAAAAAGGTTTTAAAAAAATTTGATGATTGGGCAACTTTTTAAGACGATTCGGCGTATATATACATATAAGTATCAATTTTTGATACTAATCAGAGAGAAATGGATTGGGTTTTCATTTGATGAGAAATCTGACAGATGAAAAACTAAGGCCCCCCAGAGCACTGGAATGGATCCTTCAACGATTTTTGCAGAGAGACGAAGTCCACGAAAAACTGGGTGACTTTGAGGAATCCTACCGCGAATATCTTCAGGAAAGGGGACGGCTGGCTGCGGCCGCCTGGTATCTTATCCAGATTATTAAGGCGATTCCTTCCTTTGTATCCGATTCATACTATGGGAGTATAACCATGTTTAGAAATTATCTCATTGCAGCTTACAGGAATTTGACGAGGAACAAGACCTATTCATTTCTGAATGTCATGGGACTGGCTGTGGGTATCGCGGCTTTTCTCATGATCAGTCTTTATGTCTTATTTGAATTGAGTTATGACCGGTATCACGAAAACGCCGACAGAATCTTCAAGGTCATTGCGGGCGACCAGGCTGTAACGCCAGCGCCGCTCGCTCCTGCCCTAATGGATGAATTCCCAGAAGTCGAAAAAGCGACACGGCTTAGTACGTCGTTTCAGGATTTAGTCCGTTTCAAGAATAAAGCTTTTTTGGAGGAACAATGGGTGTGGGCTGATGAGCACGCTTTCGATGTTTTTACTCTGCCCCTGATTTCAGGAGATAAGCAGACCGCTTTGAAGGATCCAAATTCTGTGGTTTTAACCGAAAACATGGCCAAAAAATATTTTGGCAGTGAAGATCCGATGGGAAAGGTGATTGAATGGAGTGGCTTTGATGTGAAGAACGATTTTATCGTAACCGGGATTATGAAGAATATCCCGGATAATTCCCATATCAAGGCCGATTTTTTTGCTTCGTTCAAAACCATGACAAATTTTCCCTCATTTAGTCCTGAAGATTTCGGTTGGGGAAATTATTGGTGTCATACCTTCTTTCTGCTCAGAAAAGGCGCGGACCATCGGGTTTTGCAGAACAAATATCCTGCATTTTTAGATTCGAGGACTGGCGTAAAACACGATTGGGATTTCTTTAACGCACGGCTGATCGATCTGCACTTGAAATCAGTGGATATCATTTTCCATTTCAGTCCGGTCAGCGATATCCGGTACATCTACATTTTTTCTGCAGTGGCCTTTATCATCCTTCTTATTGTTGGTGTCAACTATATCAACATGACAACAGCCCTGGCGGCCAAACGTTTTCAAGAAGTGGGTATTCGAAAGGTCGTGGGTGCGCAGCGTTTCCAACTCATCCGGCAGTTTCTTATGGAGTCACTTTTTTTAACATTTTTGGCCCTGGTGATGGCCGTTGCTCTGGCCCGCTTTCTGATGCCGATTTTCAATAATCTTATCCAGAGTGACCAGTCGGTTGAACTTTTTCGAGACATGAGATTACTCGTTGCACTGCTGATGACTGGTCTTTGCATGGGGATAATATCAGGAATCTATCCGGCGGTTTTCATGGCCAATTTCACCCCTTTTGGGGCTCTTAAAGGCACTTCGTCTGCGAAATCCAGAAAGGTGTGCTTGCGGAATATGCTTGTCGTTATTCAATTTGCTATCTCCATATTTTTGATCATAAGCACTCTTGTCACCTCCAGCCAACTTCATTTCATCAGGAACAAAAAACTCGGTTTCTCGAAAGACCATATTCTCATAATTCCCCTCACGAATAGAAACATTTACGAAAATCTTTATGCGTTTAAACAGGAACTGCTGAAAAATCCGGATGTAAAACGCACTGCGGTTTCGACAACGATTCCGATGAAGATAGACTGGCACAATAGTTTTTACTATCGAAATGTAGAAAATCCGGAAAACAATCATATAGTTTCCCATTATGCCAGGGTGGACTATGATTTCATCGACCTGTTCGAAATGGAAATCGTCAAAGGAAGGAATTTCCGCGAGGAGATCGATCACGGCAAAAGCACCTTTATTATCAACGAGACCGTAGCCAGAAAAATCGGCTGGGAGGATCCAGTGGGAAAATTGTTCCACAATCAAGGGCGGACAGGAACCATAGTCGGCGTGGTCAAGGATTTTCACAACGAGAACATGCATATCCCCATAGGGGAGGTGACATTGGTCCTTGCACCCGACCGAGGAAATCTCATCTCGGTCAAGATCGATTCAGAAAATGTTCCCGGGACTCTGGCTGAAATCGAAAAAGTGTGGGATAAATTTTCCGGCGGATATCCCTTCGCGTATGAATTCATGGATGAAAGATATGATAACATGTACAAATCCGAGATCCGTTTGGGAAGGGCTTTCAATTATTTTTCAGTTCTTGCTGTATTCCTCTGCTGTTTGGGGCTATTTGGTCTGGCTTCTTTTGCAGTCGAACAAGGAACGAAAGAGATCGCCATAAGAAAAGTCCTCGGAGCGACAGTACCTGAATTGATCAAGATGCTTTCCTGGCAATTTTTAAAATTGGTTTTTATCGCCAATCTGATCGCCTGGCCCATCGCCCATTACTTCATGAATTCGTGGCTTCAGAGTTTTATCTACAGGGTTGATATGAGCTGGGTGATATTTTTTATGGCTGGTATCGCAGCCGTTATCATTGCCTTCATGACAGTATTTGTGCAGACAGCGAAGGCGGCTCTCGCCAATCCGGCTGATTCTTTGAGGTATGAGTGATGAAGTTATTATCACGTTCTGAAGAGATAGTTTTGATCACCATCTTGAAACTCAAAGATAATGCGTATGGTGTGGCTATCCGGAAAAAACTGCATGAGGAAACAGGAACCAAATGGTCATTTGGTTCCATTTATACGGCGCTGAACACATTGACACGAAAAAGAT
>JASFPJ010000290.1:0-4535 GCA_050116035.1 Candidatus Aminicenantota bacterium
ACTAAATTCTCCAAAGGATCGCGGATAATATGGATGAATTTCGCATCGGGAAATCTTACTAAAATGGAGTCGATATATTCTTCATTTCCAGGGGTCTTTTCGACCCAGTATCTGGTTTGATTCTCCTTGCCAGCCGCTGCGTACATGGCTGAGACAACCGCAATAAACGGTTCCTTTTCCTGCTCCACGAAGTGTTTTAAGGACAATAGAAATTTTTTATAGTTTTCTGGATCTTCGCCCAAAAGCCAAAAAGGCTTCTGTCCCAGCGGATTAATCAAACGTTTTGTCCAGTAGAGAGCCAGGGAATGAAATTTCCATTTTTTTCCATAGAATCTTCCCATGTAGTTAGAGTCACCTGGCATGACATACAGGTTCGGATGGCCATCCAGCAGTTGAGCCATTAAGGTCGTGCCAGACCTGCCGGGACCGCAAATAAATACCGGAGAATCTATGAATGCATTGATTTCTTCAGTCCTTAGATGATCAGGGGCCCAATCTATGTCCACTTTCTTCATCAGCAAATTAAAGAAATGTCTCAGCTCTTTGTCTAATTGGCGCCAAACTGAGCCCCTTGCTGGGTACTCCTCATCTCTTTTTTCCAGGAGCCTGTCTATTTGCTTTATCTTTTCATCTATAGCGCCCATTTGAGTACCTTTCTGTTATGAATTCTTCAATTCAATGATTGTTCTCATCCACAACACTTACCTGGATGATTCGCAAAAAAAATCTGATTTCCCTATAGGGTGAGTTGAATTTTCTTATTTTTGAAAAATTGGGGACTGTCCCCAATTTTTCAATTTTATTTCATCAAGCCAGAGTTAGCTGGTCGTGCGCCAGTAGGAGCAAACCCTGTATGCCGACGTTGTATGGGCAGGCCTCTTCACAGTATCCAGGGCATTCGCCGCACACATCGGCCTTATTGCCCGGAATTGCGGAGTAATTCAGCATGGCTTCTCTCTCCCGGCCCTGCGCCACAAAATAGTGGAAATTGCGCATGATCGTGTTCACGGGAACGCCGTGCGGACATTGGGGCTCGCACACGCCGCAGGCATGGCGGCAGTAGAACTCACCACAACCCTCCTTGTAGGCGGCTAACTTGGCCTTATCCTGTCCGCTCAACTTTGAGCCGGACAGGGGAATAATCCTCTCCATCTCGTCGAAAGTTTGCAGAGAACAGCAGACTGTGTTGACTCTTGGATTAGAGAGAGCGAACTTAATTGCCGCGGCCCTAATTTCTTCCGGGTTATTGAGGTCATACTTGGAGATGAAGTGTTCGGCTTTGTCGAATTTATCCTTGAAGCGCTTCAAACCTTCTTTGTAGAGCGGATGGATATCCTTGCCTTCCTTTTCAAGCTGTTCAACTCGCGACTTGAGAATGTAATACTTGGTCACCGGAGTGGATTTCATCAGAGTCGTTCCGATGTTTTTTTTCTCACACACTTCGAGTACTCGCTCGGACTGGTCCATCTGGAGGAAGTTGTAGGCGAAGAGGAAAACATCGAACCGTCCGTCTTCGGCGGCAGCCAGGAGGACCTTCCCCATTGCCTCTTCCGGGTCTCTGAACCAGAATGAACCATGGTGAGAGGTTCCCACGAAATGGATCCGACCCTCGGTCTTGAGGTCCTGCATAGCCGCATGGAATCCTTCATGTTTGAGAGTTTCTGCCGTATCTGGCATGTGTAACATCATGCAGTCGATGTACTCTGTATCCAGCTCTTGAAGAGCTTTACGCACCCTTTTGATCAAGCCCTCCTTTGATGTGTCCCCTTCCATCAGCATCTTGGAGGTGATAAAGATAGATTTTCGGTCGCGTCCCTTAATGACTTGGCCGATTTTTTGATGGGAACCAGGGTAACTCTCCCCAGTATCAAAATAATTCATCCCGGCATCCAGCATGGCTGCCATCAGACTTTCATCCTGGACATAACCGATTGCCAGGTCTGAGACTTTAAAGCCCGTGCGGCCGAGCGTGCGGTAACTCTTGATTCTAGGCTGAGCCGTTTCCTTTCCTTGCTTTGCGTTATATCGACGGCTTCCTTCTTCTCGTGCCCATCCGCTTTGAGTGGCCATGCCTGCGCCGATCAGCCCCAGAACAGAATTCTTCAGAAAATGCCTGCGGCCTCTTTGCATTTTTTTCCTCATGTTTCCTCCCTTCGTCATGTTGCTAACCTGTTTTTAACTTGTTTGACCGGTGTGTCTTTCCTTGGTCCAAACATTTTTTTTGAAATTCTCTCTGTTTAAACATCAGGAACTATATTGAGGAACGGAATGAATGTCAATACAATCAAGGATTTCATTTTATGCTGAAGATATACGGAACAGAGTGAGTTGTAAAATCCCTGGCAAGATGCTATAAACATCCTTTTGAAGTTTCAATCCTCAGGGTTTTGGATTCAAATAAGAGAGAGAATTCTATGGAAGAAAAATCATTAACCTTGCGAAGTGTGAACAGGATTTCCATCCTCCACCTAGCCATATCCCTTCTCGTGATCATTTCAGCCTTTTTATCTCTACACCATTTCTTTATTGCGAATTTTCCCACTTCGATTTTTGAGGGATCATTCTGCGACATCTCTCCCTTTTTTAACTGTGACAATTCAGCATATTCTTTCATCGCCCATATATTCGGCGTTCCTCTTGGCTATTTTGGGATGGCAGTCGGTATGGCGTCCCTGATGGGAATCCTTTTCCCATCCAAATCCTTTGAGAGAACGAATAAATTTCTCAATTTTTTCAATGTCCTGGGCATTATCGTGTTGATATTCATCTCGGTATTCGTGCTCGGAAACGTCTGTTTGTACTGTGTCGCTTACTATCTATTCTCCTTCCTTAATTTCTGGCTTTACGCAAAATACGGTATCGATGCAGAGAAAGGATTCTTCAGGCCGCATTTTCAGCCAAGCCTCCGTTTTCTTTTCGGGATCGGGCTCCTCACTCTGGTTGGGGCTGTGAACATCTACGCCTATCACCAGGCGAAGATCGAAGCCCAGGGTGGTGGAGTGGCCAATAGGATCGCTCAACAGTATTTTAGTCTGCCCAAAGTGAACAACCCGAGCATCATTTCACCCTATTACACAATTCAGGCCACAGAAAAATTTGAAGATGCGCCCATCAGAATCGTTGAATACGGAGATTTTCAGTGTCCGGACTGTCTCAAATTGAGGAATGACCTGGAGGATTTAAAAAAGGATTTTGGGGATAAGATGAATGTAGTTTTCCAATTTTTTCCACTCGATGGAAAATGCAACAGTGTTGTGGACAAGGATAAACATCCGCAGTCCTGCGCGTTGTCCTATATTGCGGCCCATGACCCGAGCCAATTCCTGGCGATCCATGATGAGATTTTCGATAATCTGCGCCAAACAAGAAGCGATGAATGGGTGAAAAGCCTGGCCCAGAAATATGGAGTCGGAGACGCACTCACAGATGAAAGAACAAAAAAAATCGTCCATGATATCATCAACACCGGAAAAGAATACAAACCGACATCGGACCGCTTCACATACGGGATTCGCTCGACTCCGACCATTATCCTCAACGAAAGGATGATCATCGGTACCCTTCCGAAAGTCCAACTCCGGGCCATTTTCAAAGCCATTCTCGATAAAGAAAAAAAAGGTAAAGATGAGGCTCCCTGGTTTATAGAGGACTGGAGATAGAATTTCTGGGATTCCGATCGATATTGACTCCATTCTCAGAAAAAAGCAAAAAGGTACGCAATCTTAGCATCAGTACCATTTTTATGACGTTTGTCATTGATTTCATTCCCACCTATTAGGCGCCGGATCCAACGCTTCCCCTTTGTCATGCAATATAAGCACAGCTTCGCATGACTGCCGAAGTGTCAGAATAGAATCCTTGACCTCTGGAATGACACTACGCAGGGATTATTGGGAGTGGAAAAGGCGTGGAATCTCAAAGACTCAAATCTTGACTCCAGGTAAAATGGATAATTCACGATCAAGGATAAACACTTGGAGGTTTCCAGACGTAATAGGTGTACAAGATTAATCAATAGTGTGTGGAAATTTATCCATGAGAGGCCGGAAATGAAAAGTTTCAGATTTTTGCTGCTCTTTTTGTGTGTAGCCCCTCTTTTTCCAAAAAAAGTGGCTGAGCTTCCCGGAGTCGATCATCCTGCTGCCATCACAATAGCCGATTCTATCCTTTACATTTGCGATAGAGAATCCATCCATCTTTTCCAACTGAATCCTTTCCGGTTTGTTGAGAAGTTTGGCCGCCGCGGGGAGGGGCCCGGGGAGTTCAATTCCCCACCCCATCTGGCTGTGCATCCCAACCATATTTTTATCAACACCATGGGAAAGATCATGAAATTCTCGAAAAAAGGAGAGTATCTGAAGCAGAGCAAAATTCCGTTTACCTATTTTTATGTATACTACCCGCTGATGCAAACGGACTCGAATTACGTCGGCCTTCCGCTCAAAAGGGTAGAGGGCACAGTCCCGTTTATTCACGCTGTGAATATTTACGATTCCGAACTCAAGCTCATTAAAGAAATCTATCAAGGCAATCCA
>JASFPJ010000291.1:0-4509 GCA_050116035.1 Candidatus Aminicenantota bacterium
CTTCAGTTCTTCGCCAAGAGCTTTCAGGTCCTGACGGAATCCTGTGGCGTACTGCACGTGTGATGTGACAGCTGCCAGGGTGTTCCGGTCTGTCATTTTCAGGATGGACTCGATCGAGTACCTTGCTTCCACGGGCTGGACATAACGCATATCCAGGTTCTGGTATTCAAAGCCGATCGTCGAGGCGGGAAACTCATCCTCCATCGAGACGATGTTGAAGGGCTTCCGGATATGATTTTTAAAGCTCAGGGCCAGAAGCGACATGACTGATGAGGTGTTGGGGACAAAGGTGACATCATCTCCTTTGGTGTGGATCATCCTTGCCAGTCCTGAACAGAGCTTTCGGAATTTTTTTAAATCCTTTGTCCAGTGGATATCTCCCTGGGCATAGAGCTTGCGGTATTCTTTCCGGATGGCATTGAACACAGGAGTGGGAGAAGGAGACATCGCGGCGCTGTGGAGATATATCATGTTCTTTGTGATCGGAAAATCGCTCCGAATTTTTTTCCAGTCCGACATGTTTTTACCTCAATTTTTTTGATGTGTGCATGATTTCAGTATTTTGCATATTATTTGACCTATTTTTTGATTTCAATGAATTCGATGGGCGCACCGTTGTGGACGATGAAAGCCACTCTGACTCCTTCTGAAGGGCTGTTGGACTCGATCAGCACCTCTTTTCCCTTGAGTTCAGCCTCGAGGTTATCGACTCTAAAGGCAACATGCGGGATAGTTTGAACCAGTTCGGGTAGCGGCGAGTCCGGCTCAAATCTCATCCATTCCACTCCATAAGGGCTTTCCTCATAACCTGAAACATAAACTTTGTGATTTTCGAGATATGTTTCGTTTTCCCGCTGAGTCTGTGTGGGGATACCTATATGATGGTATTCTCTCATGCTTTTCTCCAGAAAGAATCGGTCTTTTTTAAATCAATTTGACGACTCATTGGTTCCTCTGCCTTCAGATGTTTTTAGCCTTCCTGCGAGTCTGTGTCTTCCGGAAATCCAGCCCGCTAAACGACCAATCTGAATAACAAAAGCCAGTTTCTACTTTTCAGGCTGGATCACCCGGCCGCAGGGGCGCACGCCTTTTCCGATTCGTTCCTTGCCGTCTCCGAGCTCCTCGCGGGCCTTTTCCCCTAAAGCTTGAAGCTGCGCGACGATCTCCGGATACTGGTCCGCCACATTGTGCCTCTCCCCGATGTCGTTCTCCAGGTCGTAGAGCTCTAATCCGGTCTCTCCACGGCCGTACGGACCGGGCAGGCCGTTCTTTCCCGGTTCCACACCTTTGTAAGACCGGTATCCATGCGGAAAATGGAGTTTCCATTTACCATGACGCACAGCCTGGAGCGGCCGGCCGTAGTAATAGAACAGATGGTCGCGTGGATTCGCATCCGGATTTCCTTCGAGCAGAGGAAGGATATTGACGCCATCGATCTTTTTTTTCGGCAAAGGCGCTCCGGAAATCGCGGCAAAGGTCGGCAGTAGGTCCAGTGTGGATGCTATCTTGTCACAAACCCTGCCTTGCGGGATGTGCCCAGGCCAACGCATAATGCAGGGCACGCGTTGACCGCCTTCCCAGGATGTTCCCTTTCCTTCGCGGAGCGGTCCGGCTGAGCCGGCATGCTTGCCAAAGTTCATCCAGGGTCCGTTATCGCTCGTGAACACCACGAGTGTGTCGTTTTCGAGGTTATGTTTTTTGAGGGTTTTGAGGATTTCCCCCACCGACCAGTCAATCTCCATGATCACATCCCCGTACTTACCCTGCTGGCTCTTGCCGCGGAATTGATCAGAAACACCCAGAGGAGTATGAGGCATGGAATGGGGCACATACAGGAAAAACGGTCGATCTTTGTTCTTATCGATAAACCGGACAGCCCGTTCCGTGTAGCGCGTGGTCAGCCTGTCCTGGTCTTCCATCTTGGTCAGAACCTCGATCGTCTCATTCCCGTCAATGAGTGGCAGAAACGGATAGGTCGCCTTGTTGTGGTCCTGTGGAGTCGGCGTCCCGTCATACCAGACCGGCCACATGTCGTTGGAGTAAGGAAGCCCCAGGTATTCATCGAATCCGTGCTGGAGGGGGAGGAATTCTTTATGGTGGCCCAAGTGCCATTTTCCGAAGATACCGCAGGCGTATCCCATTTTCTTCAGGACTTCAGCAATGGTTTCTTCCTCTGGATTCAATCCGATTTGGGCATGAGGGCCTAATGCCCCGTATATAGAAACACGGTTGGGATAGCATCCCGTTATCAACGACGCGCGCGAGGCGCTGCACACTGCCTGTGAGACGTAGAAGCTGGTGAATCGTGTCCCCTGTTCGGCCATCCGGTCAAGGTTCGGTGTTTCGAATCCCTTGGCGCCGAAACAGCCGACGTCCGCATAACCCTGGTCATCAGTGAAGATGACCACGAAATTCGGCAGCCGCTTCCGGAACAGGCTGCAGGAGGCAAAAGGCAATGACGCCGCTCCTAATCCGATGGATTTCAAAAAATCTCGCCGGTTGAGTTTAAATTTCATGATTTTTCCTTCCCAAATTTCAATCTGTTTCCCCTGATCCTTAAAACATGCAAGTACTATAACAAAAAAATGACCAGTCAGCCATTTCTATTTTTTGGGGAGGTCGACCCTGAATTCTTCCGGATCTAGTGGCCTTTCTTGAGAGTATTCACGCACCTCTATCTCTGATTGACGCAAGCGCGCCAAGAGGAGTGCAACCAATAGGCTCCCGAAGAGGAAAAAGAATCCACCCAGAAGGATAAAAGCTGTCGAGAGTGAGTAGGAGTCAACGACTTTTCCGAAAAGAGGAGAAAGGATGACATATGACAGGCTTCTGGTCATGTTCGCGACGGACAGGATAGTGGCTCTGATTTTTGATTCGATCAGGCGGTTCATGTGGTCCAGGAGAAGGGGAAAGCCGAATCCCATTAGGAAAGCATTGAGAAATATCAGCGGGATTAAAACTACGGATTGAAAAATTCCAAGCAGCACAAAAGTCAGAGCCATGAGCAGCAGAATAAGAAATGACTGTTTTTGCCCCAGAAATTTTTCTATAGAATGGGCTTGCCTGGAGCCAACAGCCGCAGAGAGTTGAAAAGCCGCCATCAGAACGCCGAAAAATCCGATACTGATCCCGATGGATTCATAGTACAGAAAGTAGGCCCAGATACCTATGATTCCTGCGCTCATGATCAGGGCAGTAAGAAAAATCAGCAGTCTGAGTTGCTTATGCGAAAAACTGAGTCGACTGATCTTCAGGATGTCTTTAAAAGGGCTTGATGATTTAAGTTTTTCCCGTTTGGGTTCGATCAGCAAAATCGCAAAAGGGATCATGAACAGGCATACACCCATGTTGATGTAGAAAGGCACGCGCAGAGATATTAATGCGGTCACGCCTCCTAAAATTGAGGAGAGGGCTGTTCCCACCCGTGTATAATAGAAAGACCTTCCCTCGAATTTTTTGTATTCAGACTCCTCTTTTAGTTGGATCAAGGTGTCATAGATCAGGGCGGAGTCGCAGCCAGACCGCATGCTGTTTCCGATGGCAATGATAAATTCGGCCAGGATGAAGGTGGCAAAAGAATGAGTGAAGACATAAACGCCTATTCCTACAGGGAGAAAACACGCCCCGAGAATAAGGGTTTTCTTCCTGCCGATAACATCGGCCAGGTAGCCGGACGGGATCTCCATCAACAGGATCGAGAGGGCATAAGCGGCCTGGATGGTGAATATCTGGGTCGAGTTGAGCCTGTTGGCTTCGTAGTAAGGGATGAGTATAGGGAGGACCAGCCAGAATTCGTTCAGGAATCTATAAATATAGATTTTCCACAGGTTCGACCGGATGTTTGTCATTTTCCCAGCAATAAGACTGTTGATGATAGTACAAAAGAGCATTCGTTAGCAAAAAATTCTGTTGAATTTTCAAAAACGAGAGAGAATGAGCTGAGTCGATGAAAATAATTTCTTAGGAATGAGAGAGTCTTTAATTCTCTAATTTTTTCTTTTCTTTATCCCTTTTATCGAACCTTCTATCAGGCGGTATGCAGCTTTTAAAGATACGAGATCCTTATCTTTTTCTCCAAAGGGCAGGGAAGCAATGCCTATGGCTCCTGCTTTTTCGTACTGAAACATGACTTCCAGAGCCGCAGCCAGCTCCGGACTTGTCGGTCCTTCAGGGGCTGTCAGCGGGTGGCCGAGCACTTCTTTCGGGTCCAGAACGTCCATGTCGATATGGACGTAGATAATCTCCGTCAGTCGGCTCAGTCGTTCCATCTGTCGGTGAATGTTTTTGCTCAGATTTCTGATATCGTCGACAGACAGCATCTCACACTGAGAGCGATCTAGGAGTTCCTGTTCGAGAGGGTCAACATCCCTTAAGCCGGCCATGACGATGTATTTTGTGGGGAGAGCCGGATCCAGGCCCGCTTTCAACCGCAACCGGGTCAGACACATGCCGGAAGCAATCGCCACTGGCATGCCTCCGAGCATCCCGCTGAGTGTTGTTTCCGGAGTG
>JASFPJ010000292.1:0-4487 GCA_050116035.1 Candidatus Aminicenantota bacterium
GGCTTCAAGGTAAATCCTTTTTCCGGAATACGGATCCCAATCGACATATAAAAACTGACTCCTAATCTCTTCCATCAACTTGGGGGAATACAAACCTTCTTCATAATCTTTACTCATTGTTCTTTCTCCTTCGTATCTGAATCAATATTCCCCATATCAACTTCATGAAGAGAATATTCTGGATTCTGATGATTCACAACCCAATGTCGAACCATCGTTGTGCACAGCGCAACAATATACTAGTCACTTTTAGATTAAAATACCACTATAAACCCTGCCTCTCGCTTCATCTGGATAGAAGGAATTATTACTCCTCAGGCTGTCTTTATTTCTCTATTCCATCAAGCCCACAATGAAACAGACAAAAAAATCTCTTTATAATCCTGGAATGCTGAAATTGAATCGATAAAATGGAGGGGACTGACAAACGCCGGCTAAACTTAACCATCATGGAAACTCTCCCTTTTCACGAGTTGGATTCAGGTTTCACCGCATTCATTCTCATACTTAGCTTCAAAATCTAAACAGTGACAAAATCAGAAGTGAAAAACAAATCCCATAAAATCTGTTTGAAATCGACTCATGGACGTTGACTTTTCATCCGATATTCATAAAAATTCAAGAGCATCTATCTTCTGCATAAGGAGTCCATCGATGATTAGAAAATTCATCTGCAGCTTTCTGATTATTGTTCTAAGCTTTTTTATTTTGTTATCGTGCCGCCCAAAGACGCATGATATAGAGGCTGCCGTGGCCAGCTTGAACACAGACGAACTGGCTAAAGATGTGAAGATTCTCAGTTCGGATGATTTTGAAGGCCGGTTTCCCTCTTCCGAAGGCGAAGAGAAAACCATTCAGTTTTTAAAGGAAGAGTTTGAAAAAGTGGGATTAAAACCTGGAAACGGAGAGAGTTTTTTCCAAGAAGTTCCCCTGGTTGAGATCACGGCCAGCCCTCAGACCAAACTTGTGATCGCAGGAGGGAAAAAGCCTCTCGAGTTTGCCTATGGAGATGATTTCGTGGGTGTGACTTTGCGGGTACAGGAAAAAGTGGCGGTTGAGAATTCCGATATGATATTCGTCGGCTACGGCATTGTTGCCCCTGAATATCAATGGAATGATTATGAGGGAATCGACGCGCGGGGGAAAACCGTGGTTATGCTGGTCAATGATCCCGGTTTCGCCACTCAAGACCCAGAGCTTTTCAATGGACGAGCCATGACCTATTACGGCCGCTGGACCTATAAGTACGAAGAGGCCGCACGACAGGGAGCTGCCTGTGCGGTGATAATCCACGAAACCGAACCGGCCGCATATGGCTGGGATGTTGTCCGGAACGGCTGGACCGGTCCCAATTTCAGTCATGTTTCAGAGGACGGCAATGCCGGAAGGTGTGCCGTCGAGTCCTGGATCACGCTGGAAACAACCCGGACAATTTTTAAAGCCGCAGGGAAAAATTATGACGATTTAAAAAAATCTGCGGAAAAACCAGGATTTAAAGCCACGCCTCTGGGTTTAAAAGCCAGCCTCACCCTGGAAAACGGCATCAGAAATTCCATATCCAGAAATGTCATCGGACTCCTTCCCGGTTCTGAACGGGCGGATGAGTATATCATTTATACCGCCCACTGGGATCATTTCGGCAAGAATCCCAATCTGGAAGGAGACCAAATCTATAACGGTGCCCTGGACAATGCCACCGGAACTGCGGCTTTGATCGAACTGGCGGAGGCCTTTCAGCGGCTCGGGTCCCCTCCCCATAGGTCTATCCTATTCCTGGCGGTGACAGCCGAGGAACAGGGATTGCTGGGCTCGGATTACTATGCCACCCATCCCATTTATCCTTTAACACAAACCGTTGCGGTCATCAACATGGATAGCTTGAATATCTACGGCCGCATGAAAGATATCCGGATTGTGGGTTACGGACAGTCCGAGTTGGATGATTACGTAAAGGCCTATGCCGAGGAAGTGGGAAGGGTAGTTCTGCCCAATCCGACTCCAGAAAAAGGCTCCTTTTACCGCTCCGACCATTTCCCTTTCGCCAAGCAGGGTGTGCCGGCTTTAAGCGCCGGCTCAGGTGTTCAGCATCTGGAAAAGGGAGAGAAATGGGGACTGGCCCAAATAGAAAACTATATCAGAGAAAAATACCATAAACCTTCGGATGAGTTTGATCCCGATTGGGACCTGAGCGGCGCCCTGGAAGACATGCATATGTATTTTACAATCGGGTGGCGCTTGAGCATGGAATCCACTTTTCCCAACTGGAAAGAAGGCAGTGAATTCAAGCCCAAGCGGGACGCGGATATGCAGAACCGCTGACTTTTCCTGACGGAGATCATCGTTAAAAGAGCGCCTCAGGAGGGGAAGAAAGCGAGCCCAGCCTCTATTCCCCGCCGAGCTTCCTCCGCTCCAGCACGCAGAAATCACATCATTGGAATATCGCTAGTTAAAATAACAGCGAATGATCCACCTCCACTTTCACAAACGGTTGTTTCGTCGAACAGCTATATACAAAATCACCTATTTAAGGTTATTGATTCAGGCCTCAATCTTTAATCTTAGTGCCCTCTACCTCTATTCCCATTGCAGGAACACTTACCTTACATGTTGTGATCTTTCCGTCCTCATTTTTTTTAAACACAAAACTAAATTCAGTCCCATCAGGTGCATAGCCCATGAACGTCAGCCCTTCTCCTTCGACAGGCTCTAATGCTTCCTGGACTTCTCCTTCTGGGGCAGCCATCAGTTTTCCGTCTTCAACTGAAAACACGAACACGATATACTGGCCCTCGAATTCAAATTCGTATCGTCCCTCGATCTCAGCCAGAATTTTGGCGTCATCTTGCTTTTCCTGCTTTTTTTCCTGAGCCAAAGAAGACACATTCATGACAAGAAGCATGCTTACCGCGAAAACGAAAGCACTTGCCAGAACACTCTTTAGTGTTTTTGACATAACAACCTCCTCTGTTTGATTATAATTTTTTCCAATCATATTATAAAATTGTGTATCCAGTCCACATTCCTCTTATCTAATCGGATCCGCCGCCGTATTCGGGTTAACGTCTCTCGGCTTATTCCTCGAGACTTCATCTTTTTCTTTCTCGAAAGAGTTAAACGGAATACATTACTGGTATATACGGATTTCTTCACTCTAGGTTCCCGGATAAGCAAATAAATGCTTATATCCTCTCTTGCCTTTATTCAGTGAATGCTTCTTCCTTCTTTGCTTTCATTTGCACCTCAAGAGTAAAGAGGATTTCTGCACACGCAAATAAAAAGGGGGACAGGCACCTTTACCCAAACGCAGCCTGCCCCCTTCTTGGAGAAAAAGCAGTCAGTTGTTTTCGTTCAATAATTCATTCATATATCAATAATGCCGTTGCGAGTGAAACGCAGCAATCTCATAGGAGATTCATGGCTACTTGACCAGGACCATTTCGCTGTAGTACTCGCGTTTCATGGGGATAGAGATACCCTGGGCGGCAGCAGTGGCAGTCACATCTGCTATACCGTTGGTCACTGTTTTTACAAAGATCCCCTCTTTATAGGCAAAGTACCAGATGTCCGTGCCCTTTATTTCTCCCTCTAAAACCAATTCCACACCGGGTTCTGGTTCGCTTTTTCCTTCCATTGTGCCTGTGAATTCCGCCTGAATGCGGACACATTCCATCCCGTCTACAGTTTCGAATCCCTCGAGGGAGTTCAGGAACTCTAACTTGATGAGGCTTTCACTCTTGTTGCTATTTTCAGTGATCGCGGCGCTGGTTGTCCAGGCATCTCCGATTTTAACCGGCCTGCCTGCGAAGTCAGGGAACACAGCTTGGAACTTCGAGGCAATATTGGTTATGGTTCCCGGCTCCACCTCGTACTCGATGGATTCCGCGCCGGATAAATCCTTTTCCTCACCTATCGGAGAAAACGTCATGTCAAAACTTTCTCCTTCGACAGGACTCAAATCCGGGACTAGGTCTCCCTGGGGCGTGGTAATCTTCATGCTCATAGAATCGATCGTCACTTGCAGATGATAATTATTTTCCTTTAGTCCTTTGGATCTCACCGTAAAAGCCAGTGTTTCATCGGCCTCGATTTCCATTTCCTGACCCATGACTTCCATGTCCATAGTCATTCCACTTGAGCCTTGATACTTCAGCACTTGATTCTCAGGCATTCGGTATTGAAGAATCAAACCTGTCTTCGGGTCACCCCATAAATTGGCTGTTTTGGCCGCGCACCCGGCCAACAGTGCAATGCCTAGGATGACGGGCATAAATGCCAGCCATGTCCGGCCATTCCGTTTGTGAATCATTTTTGACCTCCTTTTCATTCTAAATATCAGTGTGAATTTTTTGTTCATCCTAAATACTCATCATATTCATTTAATATTCATAGAAATTTTATCAATATCCCCACGATGCACAGTACGAGAGCCAGGTTTATGGAAACCAGCCAAATAGAATAAAGAGAGCTTCCTTTCCCTGTCTCCTGGG
>JASFPJ010000293.1:0-4481 GCA_050116035.1 Candidatus Aminicenantota bacterium
GATTTCTTCTGGTTTCAATCCCAAGGACTTCATCCTGCAAAAACCGTAGCCAAGATTCAATATGGTTCCTTCCATGACTGAGCGAGCGAGATAAGAAGCGTTAAAGCTCTTCCGGTTAAGACCGAAGAAAACCCCACTTGAAAAGGGGAGGACCGGGACTCGTTCGCCGTCGATAAACGGGAGAAAGATCAGTCCCTCAGCTCCTTCCGGGGCTTGGGCCGCCATTCTCTCCAGCTCCTCATTGGATGCGTTGAACAGAGATTTGAAGTATTCGGTCGTGTTGGTGACGTTCATCGTGCATATCAGTATAAGCCAGCCGCCTGTGCTGTCGCAGAAAGCGCCAACCTCGCCTTCAGGATCAATAAGAGGCTCGGAACAAAAGGAATATATTGTTCCGGATGTCCCGAGGCTGAGCGTACAGATTCCAGGAGCGATGTTACCTGTGCCGACAGCCCCCATCATGTTATCACCGCCTCCACTGGATACGAGAACCTCTTCCATCCCAAAACGCTGGGATAGATCTTTCTTCATATATCCGACTGGTTCAGAAGGGTGGGAAAGCTCGGGAAGCATTCCTTCAAGTTCAGGACCAATAGCGTCCATGGCTTCTTTGTGCCACTGTCTTTTCCGGATATCCATGAGAGCAGTACCGGACGCATCGCCATATTCCATGTGCTTTTTTCCAGTTAAGCAGAAGTTGATGTAATTGTGCGGGAGCAGCACTGTCGACAGCTTTTTGTACTGGGCCGGCTCTTTTCTTTTAAGCCAGAGGATTTTGGAAGCTGTGTAGCCTACCGCAAGGTTAATGCCGATCTTCTGGATAAAGATCTTTGTGCCACCGAGTTTTTCGATGATTGTTTCGGCCTCTTCCACGGTGGAAGTGTCATTCCAGAGTTTGGCGGGTCGAATGGGAATGCCCTTGGTATCTAAAGGGACACACCCGTGCTGCTGGCCGGATACTCCTAAAGAGACTATTTTTGAAGGGTTGACCTTTGAGGCTTTTACCGCCTGGTATAGAGCCTTCTCCAGTGCCTCTATCCATGTTTGGGGATCTTGTTCGCTGGCTCCTGGTTTGAGTCCTTCGATCATCCGGTGGGCATGGCTTCCTCTTCCGAGGACTTCACCTTTAAAGTCCACGATCAGGACTTTGGTGCCCTGCGTTCCGGAATCGATTCCGACAGCGTACATCATTCTTCTTGTTCGGTGGCCTGGCATTTAGGGAGGAGTTTGAAATAGGGATTAAAATCAGTCTGAGGCCGGATATCCACAGACTTGTAGAGTTCAAGATACCCGGAACTCGATTTTCTTTTTTCTCTGTATTCGACGATTTTCTTGAATATTTTCCTCTGGGAGGAGAATTGCTGGATGGAACGCCTGATTTCCTCTTCGATTTCTTCTTTGATGACTATTCCCTTATCCGCCCGGATCTGGCCCGGCTCGGTTTCAGAAGGCTCGAAATCTCCCCATACTGAATAGACATAGTGGGATTTTGCGGCAAAAGGCTCTCCGATGTCAGCCAGTACAGGATCGCCAGCTTGAGGAGAGGTGTAGATGCCCATAGAAAAAACAGCGGTGTGGTCCCAGTGCTCAAAATAACCGCTGGAGAAAACGACTCTGGAGACTCTTTCTTCTCTGAAAAGTCTGACCTGCTCTTCAAAGAGTCCTTTTTTTTCAAAAAGATTCCTGTTCACGGAGGGCATCAACGAAAAATCCGGAATATCAAAAGAGTGGATGTTTTCCTCTTTTACCCCGAGCGCTCCATACGCCTGGATGGCTTCCTGCTTTCTTCTCTGGGTGATGGTGTCCTTTTCTTCGGGATTGGAATACCCGGCATCCCCGCTGCAGAATACGAGGAGAAGGGGAATCCCGTTGTTTTCGACAGTGGCTTTGAGCAGGTATCCTGCTCCGAGGAGGACATCATCGTCATGCGGAGAGAGAAAGGCAACTGTTTCGCCTTCCTGCCATTTTGGAAAGAGGAGGTCGATGCTAGGGCTTTTTCGCAGAGAAGGGAAATCCACAAATTCCATCAGTAGATCCTTATTGGATTTTTAAGTTTTTTCAGCAGGTTGTCTAGCTTTGTTGGAAAATCTTCTGTCAGGAGTAGCAGGATATAGGCATTTTTTTCGTAGAAGGTACTTCCCTCGGGCAGATAAGTCAGAAGATTCCGGGTGGTGTAATTTGACCAGGTATAGAGGAGCGGTCTCACCCAGTAAACGTATTTCCCCCCGGATGGCGCATAGAAATACGTGCCTGGTTTATTCAACCAGTTGCCTGATGATTTGAAGTTACTGTTCGCATAGTCAATTCTTAAGCTGAAAAACCCGTAGTTCAGTTGTGTATTCAGGAGGCCTACCCAGGGCACATCATCAGGAGCCACGTGGACAAGTCCGTCCGGATATCCTTCTTTTTCCGTGAGAGACATTTGAGTGACTAGATTATTCTTGTTCTTGTAAATTAGAGAATCGAACAGTTCATTATGAAGAACCATTTCATCATTTCTCATGGCGATGACAGCGAGGCCCTTTTTGACACTCATCATGGTTTCCGAGATAAAATACGGAGAATCCGCAGTCAGCGAATACCTGACTTCCAGAATAACATCCTTGATTTTTTGAAAAGGCCCTCTTCTTGAATTGGTGTAGAGAAGATTTCCGATTTTCTCGTCAAAAGTCGGGGGAGGATCCCAGTTAAACGAATGATCCCAGGCAATTTCTGGGATGTAACATCCAGGATTCCAGTGGATAACACCAGCATCTTTATTGTGAAGCTTCACACCTTCTTTTATACATTCGATGATGTTGATCTGGCCGCTCTTCGGGTGAAACTCGAGGGAGAGTCTTTTATTCTCGACAGTTTTACCCCATCCGTCTCCATCGATTATAAAACCCGGCGTTTCAAGAGTCTCACTCCCCCCTCTGAGGACAAGGATGATTTTCTTTTCAGAAGGAGACATGTCCAGAGGAAAAGCCACTTTGTAGGTCCATGTGACAGGATGATTTTGTGCGGTTCTTTGAGGGGGAACGGATTCCATGATTTCCAGGATCTGGTGCTCCATCGGCGAGTCTCCATCTAAAATGAGCAGGTTTTCGTTTTCGAATTCTTTTTTAGGAACTGTGAACGTGAGATAAGCAATTTCTCCTTTTCTTTCGAGTCCTATCGGTTCTTCGGCCTTGAATACTCTGTAAGAGCCTTCTTTGCCCGAGGGGATTCCTCCGTTTTTTGGCGAGGTTCCCTTCTTTTCTTCCGTTTTCACTTCTTCAGAGTTTTCAAACCGGTAATGGAGGGTTGTTCTGTATTTGGTGTTGCCTTTCCAGGCGTAATCCAGAAAGAAATCGTATGTTCCGGAATCCAGAGGTTTGGACAGGTCTACCTGTTTTCCCCCGGAAAGAACAAAAAAATTGATAAATTCCTCATCGTTCAGCAAGAGTTCTCGGAAGAGTATTTTTTCCTTTTTCACTTCAAACTGGAAACTTATTCGGTACTGAGGATAATTAAAATTCGGGGATTGGAATTCCAGGCCGTTTCCATAAAGCCATCCTGCGACTAATAAAAATAAGGTTAATAAGACGGTTTTTCTCATTGTCCCTCCTCCAATGGTCTGTAATAGGGATTGATTTTTTTCTCCGGTAGAGCGCGGATATCCTTACCCACAAATTCCTGAACATTCAAGGGCATTTTATTATAAACACCGGTCTGTTTTCCACTCTTCCAGAAGGCATCCTCGATCACGGCATATTCTAATGGAAAAACGAAGTCTCCGGTTTCATCGGAGCCCATAAAAGCGACGTCGATCATCAGAGCAACGTTTTTTCCCAGAGGCTCTTCTGTGTATGGAGTGACCGCACCAAAACCTTCCTGGCATTCTGAACAGCCCGTGTTGTGAATGAACGTATAGGGTTCTCTGGGTGAAAGGAGCCTTCCTTTTTTATCCTTCAACTTTGTTTTTTCTATGTAGGCTTTTCCTTTTTCATCGATAAAATTTGAAGGGAGATTTTTTTCTGCGGCTTCTTGAACGGCCTTCATGACTGTGTGGTAGAGACCTTCGAGCGCATCCATGAATTTTTTCTCTCTAGCTATCCATCCCTTGCCGACTTTCACAGTCCTCCGCATGATGCCGTGGTAGCCGTTGAATGTGGGACTTATCCCGAGAGAGACAAATTCATCCTTTTTTATTTGTCTGTTTGTGGCGGGGCCGAGAACGCTCTTCCCCCTAGTTCCAGATGAGACAATGGTGGGAAAGCCTGTGCGTCTGGCTCCGAGTCTTTTCATGATGTAGTCTCCGACTGCGGCCACATCCAATTCTCTTATTCCAGGCTTCAGGACGGATAGCATACCGAGGAAAGCCGCATCGGCGATTGTGTTCGCTGTGCCCATGATTTTAAGCTCTGTGAAGGATTTCTCGTATTTTATTTTGCTCAACAGGTCAACATCAAAGATAACATTTGCTCTTCCGAACTTTTTTTTGAAGAGACTTACATGGT
>JASFPJ010000294.1:0-4480 GCA_050116035.1 Candidatus Aminicenantota bacterium
GTTCATGGACAGTCAATCTGTTTGAAAGCTCGCGCAGTATTCTATTTTTCACTAGATAATCCTGAAAAGCTCTTCTGCCGCAGATAAACTCAAACCGAAGATTGTCCCTGATCCTCTCCCACCGGAGAATCTTTATCAAACCCACTTCGCCTGTCCTGCGGACATGGGTTCCTCCACACGCCGAATAATCGAAATCCGAGACTTCAACCACTCGAATGAGACCCTTTTTTTTTGGCGGTCTTCTTAAAGGGAGACTCCCGACCTTATCTTCAGGCAAAGAATGAATTTTCACTTCTCTATCCTGATATATGATCTCATTGGCTTGCGTTTCCACTCGTTCGATGTCCTCATCGGAAACCTTCTGCAGACCCATCTCCAGAGTCGAAAAGGCCTCACCCAAATGGAAAGCAACTGTCTCCGCCTCCAAGAGCTCATGGAAACACTGGGAAAGGATGTGCTGGCCCGAGTGCTGCTGCATATGGTCGAAACGGGTTTCCCAGTCTATCTTTCCTTGTATGCTCTCTGCCTGGATATCTTTTTCAAGCAGATGGACGATTCTGCCCTCTTCTTCAAAAACCTTGACAACTTCAACTCCATCCATCCAGCCTCTATCCTGAGGCTGTCCTCCGGATTCCGGGTAAAAACAGGTCTGGTCAAGGATGACTGCCGGTTTTTGTTCCCGCATCCCTTTTTCAACGATTCGCGCCTTAAACTCAACCTGGTACGAATCATCATGATACAGCCGTTTTGTTTCCTGTTTCATCTGTCTTTCCTTCTCATGGATCGCTGCATAACTCCTCTTACTTTAAATGTGCCCGGTTAAAGGATGCGCAGGAACAATAATACCAAAAAAGCCGCTATAAAGATAACCACAGACGGCCAGAGCAGTATTTTGTAGACATCACGCAAGTCGGCTTTAAAAAAGTCCAGAGTCAGGACCAGGCAGAGGTGAGCGGGAGAAAGAAGAATCCCCACAAAACCGCTGACATAGGCAAACAGCACCAGCACCATATCCGGATTTTCCAAGCCGAAGATCGGAAGCAGGATAGGAAAGGAAATGCCCACATACGCATGATTGACACCCGTCAGCAATCCCAGAAAAAAAGGTACTGTAAACAGCAGAATATAGGCAGAAATCCCCTCCGGTTGGAAAACATTGGTTACAGAACTTAAAGCCCCGGAGACTTCGAGTATCCTTTTGAACACCATGACAGAGGCGATGAGAAAAAGAGTCTTTACTGAAATGCTCTTCCAAATGATCCGCATGCGTTCGTGAAGGCTCATCCGGAAAAAAAACTGCGTCAGAAGAGATGTGACAGCCAGAGACAGAAGCATGCTGAACTTAAAGACAAAAATCAAGACAATGACTAGAAAAATGGGCCAGATGCTGACAAAAAGAATGAGCAAACTGTTCAGGGTTCGTTGATCATCTTTCTCACTCGGGAGGCGATGGACGTGTTTAAAAAGGATGATCAATCCCAGAATAGCGGCCAGAACCGTGAAAGGAAACTGAATAGAGGCAATTCTTTTTATCGGAATCTGGAGGATGGCTGAAGCCAGGATCACATTGACATACAGGGGCCAGCAGTATTCCCAGATATGGCGAAACCAGTAGTTGAGAAAGGTCTTCCAGGCAGGTGTCAGCTTCCAGCGGTGTCCGGCCTCCTCCACGATCGGCGCAGACATCAGAGCTCCGCCGATCATAGGCAGGAGGCCTATGAAAGATGAAGGCAGAGCGAGGATCAAACGGGGTTCTGGAATCAAATTCTTCAGAGAATCCACCATTTTCCTGAAATTTCCTTTGAGCTGGAGCAAGTTTCCAAGATAGAGGACAAGAATGATGATCCCGATAAGGCTGAGAGTCTCGGTGGAAATTAAAGCCTCAAGAATATTTTGAGCCAGAACAGGGAAATCAAGGTTGAAAGCCACAGCCGTCAGCAGAGCTCCCAGGAAGAGGACAAGACCCAGATCCCACTTCTTCTTGATCAAAAAGAGGAGAACGAGGACGATTAGAACGATTCTTAAAAGATCAGCCATTATTCCGGAGAAAAAGGGAGCCGTTATTTATGCTCAATAATTAACCTGAATTATTCATAAAATATGCCGACACTATACATTATTTTCAATGATATGAGCTCGTTAGGTAGATTTTTTTCACGGTCAAGATACGAACTTCCTTTAATGTTCATTCATTCACTATATGTCGGCATCTTTTACCCTTTGGGCGAGCAAATCTGACGACATTTTTCTTTTAAAAAAAATTGTCATCGCGAGCAAAGCGTGGCGATCTCATAGTGTATCGCTATTTGCACGAGATTGCCGCTGTCGCTTCGCTCGCAATGACATCCAAAAAATGTTGCCAAATTACTGAGCACTTAAGCCTGTCCCCTTTTCTCTTTGAATGTTGAGATGCGACCCCATTTATTTATAAGGAAGACAGGATGCGCGCTGTGATCTTGAAGTGTTTCTTGGCAACTTTATCCAAGGCCTGGCTCCCTTGGGCCTTGACCAACTTCAGCCCGGCTTCCTCCACGAGAGGGGAAGCCCCCTTTGGAAGATCAATACCGATATCCTGAGAAAGAAAATAAAGCCGCTTCAAAAACTCTGCTCTGGCCAGTATCGAGGCCGCTGCCACAGCTAAATCGGCCTCTGCTTTGGGCCTCTGGATGAGCTCGATATTCTTACCTCTTTTCATCAACGCGTTGAGGACATACGCCTTGTCTCCAAACTGGTCTGTGATAGCCAGCTTACAATTGACTTCCTCCAGTATGTTCTCGATGGCTCGGGAATGGGCCCAGGCAAGGATACGGTTGAGGTTCCTCAGTTTAGTGTAAAGCTCGTTATACTTTTCCGGGCCGATGGCAACGATTGAATGTGTAAATCCTTCTTTAACCAACTCGGCCAATTCGCGGACGCGGTTATCGGAAAATCTTTTACTGTCTCTGACTCCCAGCTCTGAAAGGACATCCTCCTGGTCTTCGGGGATAAAGACGCCTGCCACGACCAGAGGACCGAAATAATCTCCTTTTCCGGATTCGTCAGTCCCGATTCTTCCTTTCTCTACGGGAAAAAGATCAGATTGCTGCATCGAATCCTTATTGAGTCCTCAGCGCAGGAGGAAACGTTTTTTCGCTTCTTTAATCAAATCTGGCCTGAATTTCGGATGGGCAATATTGATCAAAGCCACAGTTCTCTCCTGCAGGTTTCTTCCATGAAGATTGGCCACACCGTATTCTGTGACCACATACTTGACATCGGCTCTGGTCGTGACTACTCCGGCCCCTTGTTTCAGGAAAGGCACGATCCTGGAAATCTCATCATTCTTGGCAGTAGAGGGAAGAGCAATGATCGGTTTGCCTCCCTTCGAATGAGCCGCTCCTCGAATGAAATCGACCTGCCCCCCAAAGCCGCTGTATATGAATGTCCCGACCGAGTCAGAACAGACCTGCCCTGTTATATCGACCTCGATGGCAGAATTAATCGCTATCATATTTTCATTCCGGGAAACATTAAACGGATGATTCGTGTAATCCGTCGGATGCGCTTCAAAAACAGGATTATTGTCCGAGAAATCATAAAGCTTTTTAGAGCCGAGAATAAAAGTCAAGATCACTTTGTTCGGATGAAATGTCTTTTTGGCTCCGGTGATGATACCGGCTTCGATGGCTTCCATCACTCCATCGGAAACCATCTCTGTGTGGATGCCCAGATCGCGCCTCTCTTTTAAAGCCGAAAGGACAGCATCAGGAATCCCCCCAATTCCCAACTGCAAGGTTGAACCATCTTCGATCAATTCGGCGATGAAATGACCGATTTTTCTCTCAACTTCAGTAAAAGGACTTCTCTCTAGCTGGGGGAGCTCCTCGGATATTTCCACAATTTTGTGGATTCGGGAGACGTGGACAAAAGAATCTCCTAAAACGCGTGGCATCTTTTCGTTGACCTGCGCGATGACAATTTTCGCTTTTTCCGCGGCCGCCTTCGATGCCAAAACTTCGACTCCGAAACTCATGAATCCATGCTCATCCGGGGGAGAAAGATGAAGCACTGCGACATCAAGAGGCATTTGATCAGAATAAATCAAACCAGGAATCTGGTGAAGAAAAATGGGAATATAGTCCGCTCGCCCCTCGTTTATGGCTTTCCTGTCTGCAGGACCGACAAACAGGGAATTGTGACGGAAATGCCCCTCCATCTCAGGCCTGGAGAGAGGGTCTTCGCCCAAAAGAAGAACGTGAGTCAGCTCGATATCCTCAAGCTCGTCTTTCCTTGACGCCAAAGCGTTCATCAAAACATACGGAGTGGCTGCGTTTCCACTGATATAGACTCGGTCACTACTCTTGATCACAGAGACTGCCTCTTCGGCAGTGACCAGTTTCTCTTTGTAATCATCTACCCAGCTCATTGAAATGCCTCGATTAAAAAGTATACATTGTATTCATCTTTTTTAAGAGATTGCCACGCAAGCTCGCAATGACAT
>JASFPJ010000295.1:0-4470 GCA_050116035.1 Candidatus Aminicenantota bacterium
GACCCCCCTTGTCTATTGAGCTTTACTGAATAAAGCTCATTTTCTACAGAAATTTGATCAGTTTTTCTTTGAGAAAAACAAATGCGTCGTCCGGACTAGAGGAATAAGTGAAGAGCTTAAGGTCTTCACGTGAAATGCTCCCGTGTTCCACCAGAGAATCAAAGTTAATGATTTTCTTCCAGTATTCCTCTCCGTATAGAAGGATGATGACGTGATCTTTGCAGATTTTATTCGTCTGAACAAGAGTGAGAATTTCAAATACTTCGTCAAGTGTGCCATACCCTCCGGGAAATACAACCACAGCTTTTGCCTTGTAGATTAACCAGAATTTCCGCATGAAGAAGTAATGGAACATGAAAGACAATTCAGGAGAGACGTAGGTATTCATTGCTTGCTCCATCGTGGGAAGAGAAATGTTCATGCCGATGGATTTGCCTTCTGCCCTTGATGCGCCCCTGTTTGCCGCTTCCATCATACCGGGGCCGCCTCCAGTACAGATGACGAAATTTTTTCCTTTTGATTTCAATTGAATCGCCCATTTCGCCAGCTTATAAGCCAATTCTTCAGCTTCCCAGTAGTATTTCGTCAGAGGCGATTCTTTGTTTTCTAGATTGGTCTGTGCAGAACCGAAGAAGAGCACTGTGTTATTAACTTTTAGATTTTTCAGCCTGCTCAAGGGTTCCAGGTATTCACTCAAGATCCGAATGGTGCGGGCGTCCCGAGAGTTTAAAAAGTCCAAGTTTTTATATGCTTTCATAGCAGATGTGTTTTTTTTCATGATGACCTCTTTTTAAAAGTGGAAGAAAATTCTATCTGAATTAGGAATTGAACACAAGTGTAACAAAAAAGGGGACAGGCCCCTTTTTCTTCATGAGCGATTCCAACTTTTCCCTTTTTTGTTGCTTGGCCCCCTATTTTAATATATCCTATGATATCTAAAACAGTTAGGTTGCTGGAAGCCGCATGATACGAGGTCTTGAAAGTCTATCTTCAAGGGAATATCCTGGCCGGGTCGTGGTCATTGGCCAGGATTCATCTGGAGTGAGCACAGTTATCATCTACGCCATATCCGGCAGGTCTCCCTCGAGCCAAGCCAGAAAGTTGACAGTGGAAGGCAATGCCATCTGGGTACAGCCCACAGATGAAGAGACATTAGGAAAGGGAAATAGAGAGTTGCTTGTCTATCCGGCTATACAATTCACTCCTCAGGGAATTGCTGTTAGCAACGGGAAACAGACGTCGGATATCAGTATGGCTCTCGTCCAAAGCCAGAATCCTGTGGAGGTTCTGTCTGCTTCACTCTCCACATGGGATTATGAGCCGGACTCTCCGATCTTCACGCCCAGGATTAGTGGATGTGTTCTCGCCGATAGAAAGGCGGCATTAGGCATAATCCGTCGAGCCTCGGATGGGACATCGCAGAGAAAATTCTATGATGTTCCGTTGATTCCTGGCCACGGAAAAATGATTGCGACCTATTCCGGGAAGAATGAGGATCCCTTGGCTTCCTTCACAGAAGAGCCAGTTGAAGTTGGGATTCAGGCAAGACGGGCTGATGAGATGGCAGAGGCCGTTTATGACGCTCTGGGTCCTGAAGCCGGCAAGGACGATCTTAGAGTATCAGTGGCCTGCGTTTTTACCAGTGATTTTGACACTCGTCAGGAAGAAATATACATAATCAACAGGCATGAAAGGATAAGGAGCTAACATGGAAAAAACAAGCAAGGAAGACCGCTTGCAGTACCGGACTAAAGTCAAAGAGGAATTTCCCGAAGTCATTCAATTTGGTGACAGACAGTTCAAGAAGAAACAGTCCATGAGATATGGAGAAAATCCTGGTTACCCCGCGGCCTTCTATACAGAAGAGGGCGCATCCGGTCCCAACATGGCCACTATGGAAGTCCTACAGGAGGGGATAAAGGGATTAGGGTACATAAACGTGGGGGATATGGACTTAGGCCAGAGGCTTGTCCGGAAATTAACCGAGATCTATAAGGATAAAATGATTTGTGCCCTTGTCAAACATGAAATGCCGAGTGGAGTGGCCATGGGGGAGACACCGGAGGAAACCTTTGAAAAGGCGTGGAAGTGCGATTCCCTTTCTAATTTTGGAAGTGTTGACGTCTTCAATCATGAGATCACTGAACCGCTGGCTGAGCTTCTCGTCCAGAAGGGAAGGAATATCGAGGTCGTCTATGCTCCGGACATTAGCCCTGAAGCGCTCGAAGTTTTAGCGTCGAGAAAAGCCTTAAGGGTGGTGAAGATGGGGGCATCCCTGGATGCGAGGGCCGTCGATAGTGGTTTGGAGTTTAAAAGAGTGTCAGGCGGGATCCTCGTTCAGAAGAGGTTTGATTCGAAGATTGTATCCTCGGATTCCATCGATGTTGTCTCGAAAAAGCAGCCCACTCAAGAAGAAATTGATGCAGCCGTTTTCAACTGGAATGTTGCCTGTTTCACTCGCTCCAATGCGATTGTCATCGGAAAAAACGATAAAGTCCATGGAATCGGTTCAGGCCAGAGGAGCCGTGTAGACGCTGCAGAAGACGCCATTCGATTTTCAAAGCGGGGCTATGGACCTGAAGGATGCGTCATGGCCTCCGATGCGTTCATGCCTTTTCCAGATGTTGTGGAGCTTGCCGCGCAGAATGGGATAAAAGCGATTATCTTCCCTCTTGGATCAATCAGAGACCAGGATGTTATCGACAAAGCCAATGAGCTCGACCTGGCAATGATTGTCACCAGGAGGCCTGGAGAAACGGACAGCGAGCGCTGTTTTCTGCACAGATGAGTCTCTTGGGACTGCAATGAATCCAGGGCTGAATGTGTCTGCGTCAACCGAGAATTAGAGAAGACGAATCTGGAACAATGATTTTAACTTAAAATCAGCCTGAAACTTGACTTTAGACGGCAAAGCGTTATAATAAAAGGCTTTTCACAAGTCAAAAAAGAGAAGAAATCTGGATTTATAAAGGTATCCATATTCATAATAACATATTATCCATTTCATAAGTTTTAAGTAAAAAGGAGACATAAAATGAAAGAAGTGACAGTGGAAGAGTTGCTGGCGAAAGCTGAACAGCCTTCCAAAGATGCTATGCGGCTTCATCCGTTCTACAAAGGTAAGATTGAGGTCATTCCCAAATGCCGGATCAGGAATTTTGAAGATTTTGCCATCTGGTATACTCCTGGCGTGGCCGCTCCCTGCAAAGATATCTATGCAGATAAAGAAAAAGCCTACGAGATGACCAACAAGTGGAATTTCGTGGCGGTCGTCTCGGATGGATCAAGAGTTTTGGGGCTGGGTGATATCGGTCCTGAGGCAGGGCTACCTGTCATGGAGGGGAAGGCCTTGCTGTATAAATACCTGGGAGGCGTAGATGCCTTTCCAATCTGTATTGATACCAAAGAGCCGGAGGAAATCATACAAGCGGTGAAATGGCTTCAGCCGACTTTTGGAGGGATCAACCTCGAAGATATCTCTCATCCGAAATGTTTTCACATTTTAGATACCTTAAGAAAAGAGATGGAAATTCCCGTCTGGCATGACGACCAACAGGGAACGGCCTGTGTCACGGTGGCCGGGCTCCTTAACGCTGTTAAAATCGTCGGCAAAAAGATGGAGGGTATTCGAGTCGCTCTGATCGGTGCAGGCGCAGCCAATATTGCAATAGCCAGACTCATAATCACAGCCGGTGTCAAACCTGAGAATATCATTGCCGTTGATTCGAAGGGAATTCTCCATAGAGACAGAGGAGACAGGGAGACATTAAAAACGAAGTATAAGGAAAAATGGCATCTCTGTGAGACGACAAACTCTAAGCGCGTCAAGGGTGATATCAAAGAAGCCATGGAGGGTGCGGATGTGGTGATCTCGGCCTCCAAGCCTGGCCCTGGCGTCATCAAAAAGGAATGGGTTGAGTCTATGGCCGAAGACGCGATTGTGTTCGCAGAAGCCAACCCGGTTCCTGAGATTTGGCCGTGGGAAGCCAAAGAAGCGGGCGCGAGGATAATCGCCACCGGTCGTTCTGACTTTCCCAACCAGGTCAACAATTCGCTGGGGTTTCCAGGGATTTTCAGAGGAGCACTCGACATCCGGGCCACAAAGATCACTGATGAGATGTGTATCGAAGCTGCCAAAGAATTAGCGAAAGTGGCGGAAGATCATGGAATCAACGAAGACTACATCATCCCGAACATGGACCAGTGGGAGGTCTTTCCAAGAGAAGCCGTTGCTGTCGGCACCAAGGGAATTGAGCAGGGAGTCGCCAGGATCAAAGCTTCGGCTGAAGAAAGGTTCAAGCTCGCAGAAAGCATTATCAAGAAAACAAGAGATGAAATCCAACTTCTGATGAAAGAAAAATTCATCATCGATCCGGATAAATAAGAGTTTCACGCGGAACATAGATTTTCAAAGACAGTCGAGAGTCCAGGAAGAATTACACATCCATTTCTAATTAATCTGAATATTTT
>JASFPJ010000296.1:0-4463 GCA_050116035.1 Candidatus Aminicenantota bacterium
CATGTTGAAAGTCACACGCAGAGTGAGCCTTCCTTCATCTTTGAACCTCTGGAACTGATCATAACCGCCATTGAGCTGCTGGATGCTGGTGACACCGGTCTTTCTGGCTGCCTCCAGAGCCAGCTCTAATGCCTTATCTGCTCGCTGATCACGTTCCTCAGGTGTCAGCCTGACTGAACTTCTCGCTCTCAACAAACCCTGTGCGCCTTCTTTGAAGATGCCAGTGGGCTCGCCTGTAACCGGGTCTTTGACGATGGTGCCGTTTGGAGGATCGGGCGTGTCTTTTGTGATTCCGGACATTTTGATGACATAGCTGTTCACCCAGACTGAATGTCCATCCGCCCGGCTGAGCATGACTGGATTGTTGGGAGCCACTGCATCGAGTATCTCTTTGGTCGGCCACTTTTTATCGGGAAAGGTTTCGTGTTCCCAACCTCCTCCTCTTATTAATTCTCCGGGCTTGGATTCCTTCACTTTTTCTTCGACCATCTTCTGGATAGTCTGGACGTCGTGGATATACCGGAAATCCAGGTTCATCATCGAGCTGCCGCCACTCAAGAAGTGGATGTGCGCATCGTTAAACCCGGGAACGACAAACCGGCCTTTGGCATCGATCACTTTGGTTGTCGCCTCATCGATATACTGTTCGATTTTTTTATTAGAGGTAACAGCGATGATGAACTCGTCAATAACGGCAACCGCTTGAGCTCTTGGATTGTCCTTGTCGATAGTGACGACCTTGGCATTCTTGATCACAAAATCAGCTGGAGGTCCTTCATAAGGCTGGCTGCATGCGCCAGCAAAAGATACTATAAATATAATGGCCAGGATTGCTGCGACATTTTTTAATGTCATGGAAAAGCCTCCTTTTGAACATAATGTCATAAATAATTCTTATGATTGTGCGTAAAATAATATATTGATAAATCAAAAATTTGTAAAGAATGAAGTGATGGAATGAAAAAGGCTTGTTTATCTGAATTTTATCATGGAGAGAAAACTTAAATGAAATTGCTAATAAAATTTATATTGTTTACTTAAAATCTAACAAGAATTTATAGATGAAATGGGTGTTTCTTCCCAAGGCATACAGAATCCTGTCAGAAGAGATGGCTATTCGAGAGATTTCATCCTCGACTCCCTGTAATTTTCCTTTAAATTTCCCATCATTGGAGAAGACATAGATTATCATCTTCGATGGTTCATTCATCAAAACATAAAGATTTCCTTTCTCATCCACAGCCAGGTCATTCACATAAATCAGGCCATAATAAGTGTAGGGGACTTTTTCCACTTCTTCGTTTTTTCGAAGAAATGCCCTGTAGATATTTTTGTATTCCTCGGCGTCGATTTCCACTTCTGCCAACTCTTTTCCTTCAGGGGAAAACTTCCTAAGTTTATTCATAGCGCGATGGACAGCAAAAATATCACCTTTATGGTCGACAATTATCAACAAATCGTTCTTAAAGCTATCCGGAAGCTCACCTTTTTTGATCTGATTTTTAATTTGCGTCATGTTGTAAAATTCGAAGGATTTTCCCTCTAAAGTCCCGATCTCATTCAAAAGATTTCCTTGGTTATCATAGATGGAGATGAGTTTAGAGCTTCTGAATCCTTTTGTGTTGAGATAGAGAGTCCCTTTAGAATCAAAAGCCATCCCGCTGCCAAACTCAAGGGGAAGCTTGAAACTCCTCTGATACTGACCGGATTTTGTTAAGACTTGAACTCGGCGGTTATCACAATCTGCCACATAGATTTCATTGCCTATAATGTCCATAATCCAGGGACGATTAAATTCACCAGGGCCGCTGCCTTCCCGGCCAATGGTTTGAAAGAAAGTGCCGTTGTTTTTAAAAACTTTGATGTTGTGGTCTTTTGAGTCCAGGACATATATCTGCCCGTCTTTGTCTATGGACAAATCAACTGGAGTATCGAAGAATTGCTCAACAGGAACATCCAGGCCACCAAATTTCTCTAGTAATTTGAGGCTGAAGACAGGAGTGCCTTTCTGCTTCATGAGTAATTTAATTTCTGATTCGGATTCCATTCTTCCCTGTTTCTCAATTTTCTGATTTTCTTCTGAGTGGCTGATCACAAAGAAAAATAGAACAAAACACACTGTTAATAATGGGATAAACGATTTTCGCATGAAAAATCCTTTCATCTAAATACGTAGTTTAACTGCAAGAACCCGCTCTTTATATAATTAACACCATTCCCTGTTGGTTCGTTTCAAGACCGGAATTCCCTCTTCTCAACCAAGCATATATATTATTATAAACTACCATTCCTTTAATGTTTATAGAAAGAAGTGTGCACAAGATAGAGTTATCTTCAGGCGATTGCGATTTTCTTATCAATTTTTTGACATTCGAATTTTTCATGTGTTATAAGCGGAATATTCCTTTATACGTACACTCTACAACATTTCTATCAGGAGGTTTTCATGAGACACAAAATTTCCAGAGTATTGACTGTCATGCTGCCTTTATTATTGGTCATCTTCGTCTTGGTCCTGACAGGGCTGCCCAGGAACGGGAATCAAGCCTCTAAGCTTCAGTTTGGGATATCCTTTCCTGAAAAAATTAACCAAGAGGCTCTAGATGGACGGATGCTGCTGATGATTTCCACTGATGGAACCAGAGAGCCCCGTTACCAGATCAGCGATGGTCCGGATACACAATTGATTTTTGGAATTGACGTAGATGGCTTAAAGCCAGATGACATGGCAATCATCGATTCGACTGTTTTTGGTTACCCTCTGAAAAGCATTGCTGAGATTCCACCTGGAGATTACTGGGTGCAGGCGCTTCTCCATATCTATGAAACCTTTCACCGCTCAGATGGGCATGTAGTCAAACTTCCGATGGATAGGGGAGAGGGACAGAGGTGGAACCGGGCGCCTGGTAACCTGTACAGCACTCCAAAAAAAGTGCATGTTGATCCCAGTAAGGATGGAATCATTCGGATCACTCTTGATAAAAAAAATCCCCCTATCCCACCTCCAAGAGACACCAAATACATCAAGCATGTCAAAATCCAGAGCAAACTCCTGACAGAATTCTGGGGACGTCCCATGCATATCGGTGCCTGCGTGCTGTTGCCCGAAGGATTTGATGAGCATCCTGAAGCGCGATATCCTCTCGTGATCAATCATGGGCATTTTCCGTACACATTCAGCGGATTCCGGGAAACACCGCCTGATCCCGACCTGAAGCCCACGTACAGTTCTCGATTTGGCATTCACGGCTACAACAGGATTGTTCAGGAACACGATTATAAGTTCTATAAAGACTGGACAGGCCCTGATTTTCCCAGAGTGGTCATCATTAAGGTCCAGCACGCCAATCCCTTTTACGATGACTCCTATGCTGTGAATTCAGAAAACCTGGGGCCTTACGGAGACGCCATCACCTACGAGCTCATTCCCTATGTCGAGAAGAAATTCCGGTGTCTCGGAGAAGGCTGGGCCAGATTTCTCTATGGCGGTTCCACAGGCGGCTGGGAAGCTTTAGGAGTCCAGGTTATGTATCCGGATGAATATAACGGCTGCTATGCGGCCTGTCCTGACCCGATTGATTTCAGAGCTTACACCATCGTGAATATCTACGAGCATGAAAACGCGTATTACCTGAAAAGCCACTTCAAACGCACGCCTCGGCCCGGTCATCGGAATTATCTGGGTGAAATCAGCAGCACTCTGGAAGACATGAACCACCGTGAGCTTGTTCTCGGGACGAAAAGCCGTTCAGGCGCGCAGTGGGATATCTGGCAGGCGGTCTATTCTCCGGTTGGAGAGGATGGCTATCCGAAACCCATCTGGGACAAAATGACTGGAAAAATCGACCATTCTGTCGCTGAGTACTGGCGCGAAAACTATGACCTTTCCTATATCCTCCAGCGAGACTGGGAAACACTCGGTCCCAAACTCAAAGGGAAAATCCATATCTACTGCGGGGACATGGACAACTACTACCTGAACAACGCTGTCTATTTGATAGAGGAGTTTCTCGAGAGCACAAATAATCCTTACTACGATGGGGAAGTGGACTATGGAGACAGGGCTGAGCACTGCTGGAACGGAGACCACTGCCAGCCGAATGCGATCTCGCGCCTGCGATACCACCAGATGTTCATCCCTAGAATCGTGGAACGCATCGAAAAGACCGCTCCTCCTGGAGCCGACCTGACCAGCTGGCGGTATAAAAAGTAAGACCACGGGCGTATTGTCAGAGAATTGTACAGTTGTTAAGAGTATAAATCCATATTCCGCCTATTCAACGCAAAAAACAACTCAATAAAATCACTCTAAATTGTTATTATATAATAAGATAGAGGGTGATGATGGACTAAAAATGAAGCCCGCAAAATGTGAAAGGCCGAACATTCATTTTAACAGAAAGATCTAGCTTGAATTTCGTGGAGCAAGGTTGGCTTCTGATAGGAGCTTTCTTGCCGCCTAG
>JASFPJ010000297.1:0-4461 GCA_050116035.1 Candidatus Aminicenantota bacterium
TTTATCACTTGTTCTTTGGTGAGAAATTTTCATGAATTTTTATTATGACAAATATCCCTTCAATTTGAAACATATCCTTATAAAAAGTAAAAAAGGGGCCTGTCCCCTTTTTCTAAATTGAATTGGATTCAACTGTGAAAAAATGTATTATTTAAACAACAGATGCAAGAGACGAAGGAAAAAATCCCAGGAAAACTCATCCGTCAGCTCGGTCTCTTCGACTCGACCATGGTCATGGTCGGCATTGTGATTGGGTCCGGCATTTTTCTCACTACCGGGATCATGGCCAAATATATTCCCTCTGCCGGCCTTTTACTCCTGGCATGGGTTGTGGGAGGGTTGCTAACCCTTGCTGGGGCACTCACATACGCTGAGCTCGGCGCGGCTCTCCCGGAAGCTGGTGGCCAGTATGTCTATCTCAGGGAAGCTTACGGAAATATGGCCGCGTTTCTTTTCGGGTGGATCCTTTTTCTAGTCTACATGACCGGAGGCATTGCCGGACTGGCTCTGGCTTTTGCTGAATATTTCGGTTATTTCTTTCCAGGTCTTTCAACAGACAGCACCCTGTTCTCGCAGACATTCCATATTTTTGGTCGTTCCCTCACATATTCGCTCTCCGCGGGCCAGCTCGTCGGAGTTTTGGTCATCATCCTTCTGTCTGTTTTTAACTTTGTTGGCGTGGGACTCGGGAAATTCATCCAGAACATCTTCACTGTCATCAAAATCGGGATAATCGTTACCATCATTGGATTGGGATTCATCATCGGGGAAGGAATGGCTGTCAACCTCTCTTTGAAACCGGCCAGTATGAGTTTCGGTCAGATAATCATCGGTTTTGGAGTGGCTCTTGTGGCTGTCACTTGGGCCTTTGATGGCTGGAACAACGTGAATTTTGTAGCCGGAGAGATTAAGAAACCCAGCCGTAATCTTCCTTTAGCCCTGATTATTGGGACGCTGGGCATCACAGTGCTCTATGTCCTGACAAACTATGTCTACCTCTATGCCCTGCCCATCCCTGAGGTGAAGGGGGTTGTCAGAATCGCTGAAAAAGCCACATCCTCTCTTTTCGGCTCTTCCACTGGGGCGCTCATCTCAACAGCGGTCATCATCTCGACATTTGGGTCCTTGAACGGCTCGATATTAACCGGACCGCGAGTGTATTACGCAATGGCCAAAGATAAACTTTTCTTCCAACGTGTATCGCAGGTTCATCCTCGCTTTCGAACTCCCGGATTTGCGATCCTGATCCAAGCGTTCTGGGCTTCTCTCCTCACATTGGTTGGGACTTTCGAACAGATTTTCACTTTCGCCATGTTCATGGCTATAGTCTTCTGGACCGCTGCGACCGCCTCTGTTTTTACTCTGCGGAAAAAGCGTCCAGACCTGGCTCGTCCGTATAAGACTTGGGGATATCCTTATGTCCCAGCAGTATTTATCCTGGCTTCATTGGGTATCCTCCTCAACACAATCTTGGAAAAACCCGTCGAAGCCTTGGCAGGCATCGCTCTCACAGCACTGGGAGTACCGGTGTACTATTACTGGAAGAAAAAAAAATAGGGGTCGCGTCTTAACATTTAACATTTGACATTATTTGGAATCAGGCCTTGTCATGAGGAGTGTTAAGTGTCTGGTATTAATACTTGAATCTTCAAATGTTGATCAGGCCTGATCCCATTTTTATTCAAATGTTAAATGTTAAGATGCGACCCCTTCTGCTTTCTATTTTCTAAACAGCTCCAAAACCTTGCTCTCGTAGGGAGGCGGATAAGCGGTCACCCACACAATGGGCTGCAAATCGGTCTTCTTTTCATCATAAGCCAGCACATACGCTTCTATCGGTTTCCCTATCATGTCCTTTGTGATGGGCACGTAATAGGTGTAATTTTTGTCCCGTCTGGCGTTGGCATATTCCCATGTATTGGATGGGAACGAGGGTGAGCGGTCTGGACATCCGATGAGCCGGCCATCCACTTTTAGAGCTGCATAAGCGCCCTCAACACCATGCTTCCCTTCCACTGCAATGCAGAGATAACTCCCCTTTACAAATTCGTCCAACAGAAACTGGGCCTTCCAGGCCTTAACCGGCTTCATACGTCTCGGATGGGCAAAGAGGTTAGAGGCCCGCCACCCATCTCTCGGCAGCGACTGCCCCTCCTTGTATCCTTCGACCTCTGTTATTCTATCCGGAAAAGAGCGAAACCGCAGGTAGCGGACAGGCCGGGGAATTCCGATAACCATCTTTTTTCCGGCTAGATAAGTCAGACGATCCCATGAATTCAGGTCAGAAGAAACCTCAACAGTATTCCCTTCATCATTGAGCAAAGGCTGGAGGGAGTATTCGTCGGGCACGCGGACGACGATCTGGTCGACATCGGTCACTTCTCCAAGGTCGAGACGGAGACATCCTCCTTTGACCTGCTGGTCGATGCGGTATTTGCGCGAAGGCCAGAATCCTGTGTCTGGGTCTCCATCAAAGAGGTTCTTATCCCAAATCCCTCTCTCCACAAACACGGCCTGGTTAAAAAATGCATCCCGCGCCTTTTTCACTTGGGGAATACGTGTCGGACCAGAGCGCTGGATAGACCGAACTTCAAGGGCGTTGTTGTCTGCGGCAAAAACAGTGGCCTCGTACAGAGCTTGGGCCTCCGATGGAATTTTAGATTCCTGTAAATCAGCCAGCTTTCGATGAAAGCTCCTCTGAAGATTTTCCCCAGGAAAGCGGATTCTGAGAGTCTCTCCTCGTAGGAGGCGGTCCGCTTTTTTCCCATCCAGTACGGCTTTTTTAAACTCTTTTCTTCCTGAATGAATCGAGACTTGGGCTTCTGTCCCGGGCCATGCTTTCAAATGGATCAGGACAGGTTTCCCTTTGATGTTTCTCACCACTTCATAGTCACATCCCTCTATTCCCGGCTCATCGCAATCCTGGGTTGTGAACAGCAGCAGACAGGAGCGAAAAGGGGCAACCTCAACATTCATCGAAGATCCGTGAGAAAAAGTCCCGAGAATGCGCTCCGTTGGATGGAACTGACGACAATGCACTTGTGCCCTGTCCGTGAGCCCGACCGTTTCATCCAACGGTATGGAATAAGTCACGGGTTCCCAGGTCAAGTTTCTCAACGTAATCAACCGGACGCTTCCATCTCCGCGGGAAACAGCATAAGGACCGAAGCGGTCCTCAGCGAGAAACATTCCATCGACAAGAATGTCTCGATATTTTCGGTGCAGGCTGAAGATCCGGGCCAGTCGAGGAAACTCGTCGTCCCGCAGAAGCCATGGGCTGCCGTAGAGCTGGGGAGCCAGGATAAGACAGCGGTTAAAAGCCTGGAGGATGAGGTCATCCTCCCAATAATCCAGGCAAGAAGACACGCACACTCCATGGTCCTCGGTAAGCCGCTTGAGTTCAGGCACCAGACCTCGCGAGATTGCATCCGCTCTGTGGTGGGGTGCTGTGATCGTATTCGTGGACCAAACATCGATGTAAGTCTCCTTCCCTTCCCAAAGAAACGTCGTGGCATAGGCTTGAGCCCGTTTGAAGCCCAGACGATGAATGAGCAGGATCAGGTCCGGGCTGTGCTGTCGACATTCGGTCATCATGCGGATAAAAGCATCCTCTTTTTCCGGACGGAGCGGACCGCAGACAGAGTCGAATTTGAACAGAGCGAACTCAAAATCCCGGCAGAGGCTGACCATCTGCTCAACCCGGGCCTGTTCCTCTTCAGGAGTATTCCCGAAACCATCCGGACCGCCCCAGATGCCGAGCCGGGTCCCCATTGTCTTTGCATTCTTGTAGATGGGACTGAATCCGTTGGGGAACTGCTCCCGGAAGCGGTCTGAATCCATGCGGCCGTAGAAACGCTTCCCGTCAATGGCCCCCGCGTCAAAAGCGTAGATATCAAGTTTCATCCCGTATTCATCGTGAAGCCAGCGGAAAAAATCCAGGTTGATCAGAGTCTGTGCTTCAGTGGCCCCTTCATTGGTGTTGTTGATCCAAGAAAAATACTGCGACCGAGATGGTGATTTCTCATCAGCACCCGGGTACACATCCTTCTTCTCCTGAGCGAGGATTCCAGGAATCAGGACACACAAAGAAAAAAGGATAATCATGGTTTTACGACGCATTTTTTTCTCCTCCGTGATTGATAACAGGACTTGATTCAATAATTTTCGTTATCAATCCAGTTGGAACCGTATAGTTTTTAAAATTAATATCCTGTCTGGAATAATCTAATATATTTTCTCAAATTTTTCCAAAATTTTCATAAGAAGTACTCCTTGTCGATAATCATCCTTTTCTTGCCGGGATCTAGTCAAAAAACCATTTGCCTTTCCGTCCGAATACCGATGACAATGAGACTTCTACTTCTGGACTGATTTTTCTGATTTGAGCACATAAAGTAAGTATTGTTTCTTGGTGTAAGATGGAGTATATTGAATCCTCAAAAAATCCATGCCATCTAAAAA
>JASFPJ010000298.1:0-4461 GCA_050116035.1 Candidatus Aminicenantota bacterium
GGTATGTTTCCATGCTTTTTCGGAGGATTGCTATCCCGCTTGTTCTCCAGCATCTGTAAGGCTGCGATAATCTTGGGCCTTGAGAATTTGGGCTCGATAATCTCATCGAGATAACCTTTCTCACAGGCGATATAAGGATTGGCAAATTTCTCCCGGAACTCCTCGACCTTTGCCTCTCTCTCCTTGGCCCCTTCCTTCTTATCCAGATCACGCTTATAGACTATCTCAACCGCTCCTTCCGGCCCCATCACAGCGATCTCGGCCGTCGGGTAGGCAAAATTGATATCGGCTCGGATGTGTTTGGAAGCCATAACGCAGTAGGCTCCCCCATAGGCTTTGCGGGTGATGACAGTGATTTTCGGCACGGTCGCCTCGGCAAAAGCATACAGAAGCTTGGCTCCATGGCGGATTATTCCTCCGTGTTCCTGAGCCACTCCGGGTAAAAATCCGGGCACATCCTCAAACGTGATGAGCGGGATGTTGAAGGCATCGCAAAAACGGACGAACCTGGCTCCTTTGTCCGATGCATTGATATCCAGGGCTCCAGCCAGAACATCAGGCTGGTTAGCCACGATGGATACTGACTTCCCTCCCAACCGACCGAAACCGATCACGATGTTTTTCGCGTAATGCTCCTGAACCTCAAAGAAATAATTATCATCCAGGATTTCTTTGATGACCTTTCGTATATCATAGGGCTGATTCGGGTCATCGGGCACCATGAAGTTGAGCTCATCACTCCCTCTATCCGGAGGATCGGCCGTCTCCTTGAAAGGAGGGTCTTCCAGGTTGTTATCGGGCACAAACGAGAGAAGTTCACGGATCAAATCCATCGTGTGTTTTTCATCCTCGGCTGCAAAATGCGCCACACCACTGATGCTGTTGTGAGCTTCTGCCCCTCCCAACTCTTCCATACTCACACTCTCGTGCGTCACAGCCTTGATCACATCCGGTCCAGTGATGAACATGCGGCTGATATCTTTCGTCATGATGATGAAATCAGTAATGGCTGGCGAATAAACAGCACCGCCCGCACACGGGCCAATGATCGCTGATATCTGGGGAATGACTCCGGAGGCGAGAACATTCCTCAAAAAGATATCCGCATAACCTCCCAGGCTGGCCACCCCTTCCTGTATCCGAGCCCCTCCTGAATCGTTGAGGCCGATTATCGGTACGCCGTTCTTCAGGGCCAGGTCCATGATTTTGACTATTTTGGCTGCATTCGCTCCGCTCAATGATCCTCCGAATACGGTAAAATCCTGGGCAAAAATGAAAACTGTCCGACCATCGATTGTGCCATGCCCTGTCACCACTCCATCACCGTAAATCCTCTTTTTTTCCATCCCAAAATCATGACTCGAGTGCACCACAAGTTTATCCATTTCCTGGAAAGAGCCTTCATCCACAAGGAGGTTGACCCTTTCCATGGCCGTCAGTTTCCCGGCCTTATGCTGCTTCTCTATCCTCTCCTGACCTCCTCCCAGCTCTGCTGATTTTGTTTTCTTTTTAAGGTCTTCTAATTTTTTTTCGATAGTCATTGTTTTCTCGCCCCGATGATGATTCAGCGCTTGACTTTGCTCCAATCCTTCAAGAATTTCTCCATTCCGATATCAGTCAAGGGATGCTTCACCATCTTGTCCAGCACCGCAAAAGGTATGGTGGCAATGTCTGCTCCTGTCAGAGCCGCCTCCACCACATGGAGGGAGTGGCGGATGCTGGCCACGATTATTTCTGTTTCAAAGCCATAATTGTTGAATATGGCGACGATTTCATCGACCAAGACCATTCCCTCATGGGAGATATCATCGAGCCGCCCGATGAATGGGCTGACAAATGCTGTTCCGGCTTTAGCGGCGAGTAATGCCTGGTTCGAGGAAAATATGAGAGTGGTGTTGATCTTTATCCCCTCACTGGACAGAACTTTTGTCGCTTTCAGTCCCTCCACACAAATCGGTATCTTCACAGCGACATTATCCGCCAGCTTGGCCAGTCCTCTGGCTTCCTCAATGATATCTTCGGCCTTGGTGGAGACAGACTCCACGCTCACAGGGCCCGGGACAACTTTACAGATCTTCTTGATTAAATCCTCAAACTTCATATTCTCTTTGGAAACCAGTGTGGGGTTGGTTGTGATTCCGTCCACTATTCCCCAGCTCGCGGCTTCCTTGATCTGCTCGAGATTGGCTGTATCCAAGAAAATTTTCATTAAAACCTCCAAAAATTATTAGCTTTTCAGGAGAGAAAAGGCAGAATGCAGAAAATGAATTCTGATCATCTCTCCATTCCTGTATGTTATATCACTCTCACCTATTTTATTGAAGTCCCAGAGACAAGAAAAGTTGATTTTTTATTGCTGCGCTAGAGGGAAAAAGTCTTGAAACCTGTGCTATTCGGGATCAGGCCTCCATCTATTTACTTGATCTTCATGACTGTGTTGGAGAGAGTTCCGATCCCCTCTATCTGGATATCCACCCTGTCACCCGGAGACATCGGGCCAACCCCAGCCGGTGTTCCGGTCGTGATGATATCTCCTGGCTCGAGTGTCATGATCCTGGAAATATATCTCACTATAAAGGGCACAGGAAAAATCAAGTTTTTTAAGGTGGATGACTGCTTTAATTTTCCGTTGAGGAACGTCTTCAGTCGAAGCCCCTCAGGCTCCACATCGGTCGCGATACAGGGTCCCGCCGCGGCAAATGTGTCGAACGATTTTGCCCGGGTGAACTGGACATCTTTCATCTGGAGGTCTCGAGCCGTCACATCATTGAAGCAGGTGTAGCCAAGAATGTAATCTTCCGGACTCTCCTCATCCTCAAGAAGACGCGCTCTTTTCTTGATGATTAAAGCTAGCTCTCCTTCGTAATCAACTCTTTTTGACATTTTTGGGTAGACGATGATATCGTTCGGTCCAACGATAGAGGAGGGAGGCTTAAGGAAAATCAGGGGTTCTTCAGGAATCTGCCGGCCCATTTCCCTCACATGATTCTTGTAATTGGCCCCAATCGCAACGATCTTTGAAGGGATTACGGGCGGAAGAAGAGTCACATCGCTAATCGGAATTTTTTCTTTTTTCACGCTGAATTTTCTGAATATGGAACCTTCGACCGGATAAAGGTTTTCTTCTTTTAATACCCCGTAGCTGATTTTACCCTTATGCTTGTATCGATAAATCTTCATTTATACACATCCTTTATGATTTCGGACACACTCTTTGATTTCTGGCTTTCATTCCCCGAGCTATCCTGAGCGGTTACAGCATAATGGTATCTCTTGTTCTTCTCAATAGTCGTATCATTAAATGCATTTTCTGCGATGGGCTGGGGAGTTAAAAGCACGAATTCACCCGCTCCCTCGGTTCTCCGCCACACTCTGTAGCCGGCTAAGTCCTCATCACGGTTCTCATCCCATGTGAGAGAGACAAAATCTCCGGCCACTATGGACACCAGGCCTGAGGGAACAGCGGGAGGAAAGGAATCTTCTGCCCTGACTTCCAGGAGTTCTGAATCATCACTCTCCATGAACGGGGACGAATCGGTGGCCGAGGCCCGGATAATATAACGGTAGACATTCCCGATGAGGATGTCTTTATCGCTGTATTGATTATTTTTGACGAGCTGCGAATTCAGGCGGCGGAGAGGCGCATTTCCTTCGGCTCTGTAGACATTATATCCTTTGAAGCTCGCAGGGGATGACTGATCGAGGTTTCTCTCGGCTGGTGCCCAGCTGACTTCGATACGGTCCTGGTAGACCGCGGCCTTCACCGCTCGAGGAGGAAGAGAAAGAATGCGGGGTTGGACAGTCAGTAATGGCGAAAACTCAGACTTCTTTCTCCTCTTCGCCTTCACCCTCAGGCTAAAAATCATACTATCCAGCTGGAACTGTTTTTTTGTCAATTTGAACGGATAGATGAACCTGATAGAGCCCTCTTCTGTCCTTATCCGAAATCTGGAAAACTCTTCCTGTTTGAGTGAAATAAGAAGCGTGGCGACCTTTTCAAATTCGTCTTTAGTCGGTTTTTTATTCCCAGACCCCTCTTTCTCCACCTCAAAGAGCCAAACCTCAACCTCGGAAACTTCGGACAGAGGACTCCCATCAATAAAAGCTGTCGGATTCTCCCATTCAAGAAACAGCTTTTCTCCTCTCTGGCTGATGTCAAAAACTTCAATCTCCTGGATCATTTTTGGGAGCGGGGGAAGAATGGGGCCTTTTTTCCCGCAGGAAGTCAGCGTTATCAGGAGAAACACGAAAATAAGGAATGGGAAAAATTTCTTCATTAAAGAATGAAGCGGCTCAAATCCTCGTCCTCTAATATATCTTCGAGCTGCTTTTGGACATATTTTCTGTCGATTGGGATTTTTTTCTTTTTGATGTTCGGTGCTTTGAAAGATATTTCTTCCATCACTTTTTCCATGACCGTATGAAGCCGGCGGGCTCCGATATTCTCGGCATCCTCGTTGA
>JASFPJ010000299.1:0-4432 GCA_050116035.1 Candidatus Aminicenantota bacterium
TTTGATTACCGGCACATCCAGAGACCACTGGGCCAGCCCCATCATCGGTCCACCCATCACCAGGATATTCCTGTCCTCTCTGAGGCCTCCACAAAAATCAATCGCTTTCTGGAAGGGAGTTCCGATCCGGACAATAAGGTTTTTCGGCTCAGTGATACCCTGGCCTGAGACTGTGATGGCTCTCTCATAAAGAGATTTTCCCCCGCTCACCGCTTCCCAAATGGCTTTGGTTGTGCCCACGTTTTGGACAACGATTCCCACGTCAAAGGGAAGCCCTCCTCTTGGGACTTCACGGCGCAGGATGGCATAGATGAGGTTTTTTTCAGCTCCTTCGGGATATTTTGTTTTAAGGAGGACGACTTCTCCTTTGTACTCTCTGATTTTTTCCTGGAAAATGTCAAAGGCCTTTCTCTTATTGTCTTCTATTCCCACGATGATCCGTTCGGCGCCTGTCGCAATACGCGCCAGTTCCGCTCCTTTGAGGATGTCATCCGGGTATTCCAGCATGAGGCGGTAGTCAGAAGTCAATAGCGGTTCGCATTCGCAGCCGTTGATGACGATCGTATCAATAGGCTTGTCCTTTGGGGGAGAAAGCTTGACGGCTGTCGGAAAAGCGGCTCCACCTAAACCCACCACTCCCGCCTCTCTGACTTTTTCACGGATTTCATCCGGGTTCAGGGAGAAAGGATCTTTTGTCTTTTTTTTGCCGGGAAAGGTTTTATCTTGGCCGTCATTGGTGATGGTCACTGTCGGAACAGGATTTCCCCCTGGATGATTAAAGGTGTCCACGGAGAGAACCTTGCCGGAAACGCTGGAGTGAACAGAGGCCGAGAAGAGACCTTGCCCCTCCCCGATTTTTTGGCCCAGCAAGACTTCGTCCCCTTTCTGGACGAGCGGCTCCGCAGGCTTGCCGAAGTGCTGGAGGAGAGGGATCATAACTTTCTCTGGCGGAGGCATGGGCTGGAGAGCTTTATCTTCAGTGAGTTCCTTGAATTCAGGGGGATGCACTCCGTGGGGAAAAGTCTTGGTCTTCATGCGCTTTTTATCGAAAAAAGGAAGATAAAGTTTATTCATTATCCCCCTGTATTGTCAAGCTCAAACACAATGAGGGACGCTCGAAAAATCAAAAAGATGGACAATGTTTAATGTTCAGCCGTGACTCTACGCCGCCTTTTTCATTGATTTTTCTCATCCAATGTAATATAGGATAGTGTTTAGGGGAATGCCGATGGACATTGAAATCAGAGAAGTCAAAACGCGCAAGGATTTAAAAACGTTTATTTATCTACCGGAGAAGATTCACGCGAATCATCCCAATTGGGTGCATCCCATCTATATGGATGAATGGAATTACTTCAGCCCGAAGAAGAACGAGGCTTTTTCGTATTGCGATACGATTATGCTGCTCGCTTTCCGTGGAGAGGAAGCCGTCGGGCGGATCATGGGAATTATCAATTCTCGCTACAATGAGCACAAGAACGAGAAAACGGTCCGTTTTGGCTATCTGGAGACCTGGGAAGAGGAAGAGGTTATTCGCGCTCTTTTAAATCACGTCGAAGAATGGGCAAAGAAGAAAGGAATGACAAAAATTGTTGGTCCCTATGGATTTTCAGACCAGGATCCGGAGGGCTTTTTGATCGAAGGGTTCGAGAATCGAGCCACGATAGCCACTTATTATAATTTCGAGTGGATGCCTATCCTTGTAGAGAAAAGGGGATACACCAAAGATGTGGATTACTTTGTCTACAAGCTGGATGTGCCCAAGGAAGTTCCAGAAATCTATAAAAGGATTTATGAGAGAGCCAAGAAGCGGGGAAATTTCGAGCTTCTTGAATTCAAGAAGAAAAAACATATAAAGCCCTGGATTGTTCCGATTCTCAGCTTAATGAATGAATGCTACATGGCCGGCAACATTTATGGATACACACCATTGAGCGAAAAAGAGATGAAGAGCCTGGCGGCGCGATACTTGCCCGTTCTCGACCCGAGGTTTGTGAAGGCCGTTTTGATAAAAGGCGAAGTGGCCTCCTTTGTCGTGGGCATCCCGGATATGACCGAAGGCATCCAGAAAGCCCGGGGCCGCCTTCTTCCTTTCGGCTTCCTGAAGGTTCTGCGTGCGGCGAAGAAGACCAAGCAACTCGATCTGCTCCTTGGTGCCATCAAAGAGAAATATCGCGGTCGGGGGCTGGATGCAATCATGGGGATTAAAATGATAATTTCTGCTCAGGAAGCAGGTATGGAAATCATGGACACGCATCATGAGATGGAAGAAAACGTTCGGGTCAGAGCGGAAATGGAAAGAATGGGCGGAAAGCTTTACAAAAAGTTTCGCGTTTATAAAAAGATGTTAGGGGTCGCGTCTTAACATTTAACATTTCCACGGGTAAGAATTGAGGGAAGCGCTCTGTCTTCTTGATTCCAATCCAGATTTGGTTTATTAGCAATAAAAATAAAGTCCTGATTGCTAATGATCTTTTATTAATCTGGAAACAAGAGGATTATCCCTTTTACATTTCTAAGGAAATGTTAAATGTTAAGACGCGACCCCAATTTATTTGGCCTCGGCCCAGTTCACTCCCCATTCGAGGTGGACCTTCAGAGGGACTTTGAGGGTGAAGACATTTTCCATTTTTTCCCGAACAAGGGATTCCAGAGCATCTTTTTCCTTGTCAGGCACTTCAAAGACCAACTCATCGTGGACCTGAAGAATCATCTTTGACTTCAAATTTCGTCTCTTTATTTCACGCCAGACACTGATCATGGCTTTTTTCATCAAGTCCGCCGCCGTGCCCTGGATGGGAGTGTTGAGAGCGATGCGGCGGCCGGCCTGCTGAGCGAACCTATCTTTCTGCTTGAGCTCCGGCACCTGGCGTTTCCGTCCAAAAAGAGTCTCGGAATATCCTTTTTCCTGAGCCTCTTGGACCTTGTTCTCCAGAAACTCGTGGACTTTCGGATACTTTGTGTAGTAGAGATCGATAAAAGCCTGAGCCTCTGAATTGGAAGTTTCCAGCTCTTTGGCGAGGGAAAAGGCCGATGCGCCGTAGATCATGCTGAAATTGATGATTTTCGCTCGTCTTCGCTGCTCCTCTTTGGATAGGGCTGATTCATCACCGAATACGCGCGCGGCTGTCTCTGTGTGAACATCTCTGTCGTGGAGGAAAGTCTCGATCAGAGCCGGGTCGTCTGAAAGATGAGCCAGGACTCGGAGCTCAATCTGTGAATAGTCAGCAGAGAGGAAGAGGTGCCCTTTCTCAGGGATAAAAGCCTGCCGGAATCGTAGTCCCAGCTCCCCCCGGACGGGAATATTCTGTAGATTGGGGTCGCTGCTTGAAAGCCTTCCGGTTGCTGTGACTGTCTGATTGTAGGAAGTGTGTATCCTTCCTGTCTCCGGGTGGAGCAGAAGAGGCAGGGAGTCTGCATATCCTGATTTCAGCTTGGAGAGCTGCCTGTATTCCAGTGTGTGTTGCGCGATGGGGTGGATACGGGAGAGTTCCTGAAGAATGCTCATGTTCGTTGAATAGCCCTTTGTTTTTTTTGTTTTCCGTGTTGCCGGGAGTTGAAGCTTATCGAAGAGAATGTATCCCAACTGTTGGGGGGAGTTGATGTTAAACTCTTCGCCGCCAAGCTTGTGGATTTTTTTCCGGAGATGGTCGAGGTCAGATTGCAGCTCTTCGGACAGCCTTTTGAGAGCCTTTGTGTCGATTTTCACTCCCCACATTTCCATATCTGCGAGCACTTCGATCAAAGGAAGCTCGAATTCTCGGTAGAGCGAATCCAGCTTTTCTTTTTTGATTTTGGACCAGAGGAGAGCGGAAAGTTGAAGAGCCAGGTCTGCGTCTTGACATGCATAGGGAGCCACTCTCTCTACAGGAACGGCATTGATCGTGACTTCGTTTTTTCCTTTTCCGACGATGTCCGCGTAGGGGATGGCTTGAACCTGGAGATAGTTCAAGGCAAGCTTGTTCAAATTGTGTTTGCCCCAGTTTGGCTCTAAGAGATAAGAAAGGATCATGGAGTCCTGGTCAATCCCCTGAAGCTGGATTCCTTCCTTTATGAGAACGATAAAGTCATATTTAATATTCTGCCCAATTTTTTTTATTTCTGGGTCAGTGAGCATGCTTTCAAGAAGGCGAAAAGCCTTCTCCTTCGGGATTTGCTTCGGTGCATCGGAGTAATCATGACAGAGGGGAAGGTAATAGGCATGATTGTCTTTCACAGAGAATGACATGCCGACTAGATTCGCACGGGTGGGGTGCGGACTATCTGTTTCTGTGTCGAGGGACACAAATTTTTCTTTTTTAATCCGTGCAACGAGCTTTGAAAGCTCCTCTTTTTCAAGAATGATTTTGTATTGTTTTTTTACAGCTTCTGTCTTTTGCATGTATTCGGAAAGGAGCGAGGAGAACTCTAATTCCTGAAAAATCGGGATCAG
>JASFPJ010000300.1:0-4401 GCA_050116035.1 Candidatus Aminicenantota bacterium
GGTCCTTTAAAGAAAAACAGTGTGACCTCTTTTGTGATCACTGAGATCGACAATTTCGTTAACCAAAACCAGCGAAGTCAATAAACATCCCTTACTAAGGTTTGACTCAAGCTTGACTACATTTGTAGGGCTATTGAGAGTTATTTGTAGACATTGATAGCCGTATGAAAATTTCCGAAGAAGTTATTTTTAAGGTGGTTGCGGATGTGGCGAGGGACGGAATCGAACCGCCGACGCAGAGATTTTCGGTCTCTCGCTCTACCGACTGAGCTACCTCGCCGCGATTTGAGAGAAGGTTTAAATCGCACATAAGTATAATTTCCAACCTGATCAATGTCAATTATTTAGTTGAATTTTTATTATGGGAACGTCCCCAAATTTCCAAATTTTATCAGTGGACTTCAAACCTGAAACATAATTAAAATAGGGGCGTGCAGATGAAGATCGCCGCCTTGCTCCCCCATGCAGAAGTTTTCGGAGGTGTCAGGCGCTACCTGGAAATCGGGAATGAATTCTCAAGAAGGGGGTACCGGTTCGTTCTTTTCCTTCCCGAGGTTATAAAGCCTGATTGGCTGACTTTCGAGGGGACGATCAAACCGTTCTCTTCCCTGAGCGAGGAGAGTTTCGATATCGGACTCTGCAGTGAGTATTCAGTTTTGCCGCATTTTGAGAAGCTTGAGGCCGAATTCAAATTCTTTTATTTTCTTCTGGAAGGGCACAAACAGGAAAGAGAAGTTATCCGGAGGAATTACTCCTTTCTCGGAAATTCCGAAGGGATGTGCCGCCGGATTGAGAGAAAATACAAGGTGCCCTGCTCTAGGGCTCCGGGTGGAGTGAACACAGAATTCTTTCATCCGGAAAAAAGAGAAGCGAGTAAGGACGAGCTCCGCATCCTCTGCTATGGCCGTCTGTACAAAAGGAGAAAAGGCGTCCGACAGGTTATCCGGGCTGTTGAAGGATTAGATAAGAAATATCCCGGTCTGAAGCTTATTTTGTTTGACAGTCTGGTCGGAGAAGACAGGCAAGATCCCCGAACCATGCTCAAAACACGTGTGCCTCACGAGTTTCACCTGAATCTCCCCCAGAGCCGGATGCCCTGGCTGTATTCACAGGCGGATATTTTTGTCAGCGGAGAGAGGCGCGCCGGATGGTCGAATACTGCGGCCGAAGCCATGGCCTGCCGGATTCCTGTTGTCTGCACTCGAAGCGGCACGAAAGATTTTGCCTTCCATAATCAAACGGCTTTAGTGGTTCCCTTCCCTCTTCCTTTTTTGCTCCGCCGCCACATCATAAGGCTAATCGAGGACAAAGAGCTCCGTCTCAGATTAGCTAAAGCCGGGCATGAGAGGATCCAGGCTTTTTCCTGGTCTTCGTTGGTGGACAGATTAGAGAATCTGTTCACGGAGAAGGCTAAATTGAAATAGGGCATACGTTGTGATATTCTTATGGCGGAGGAAAGCTCAATGCGAGAAAAAGAGCTCAAAGAACGACTGCTCAAAGAGAATGAAGAGTTTAAAAAAGCCAATCAACTGCACCAGCAGTATGAGAAAAAATTGGATAAGCTTAAGGCCAAAAACTTCCTGACTGAAGCAGAGAAACAGGAAGAAAAAGAATTGAAGAAAAAGAAGCTGGCCCTTAAGGATAAAATGTATTACCTGATGACTGAATACAAAAAGTCTCTTTAATGATACTGTCCTTGAGAAATGAAAGAGAGAAAAAAGATAAGAGTGGCTTTGGTCGGCACAGATTCTCTACGCGGGAAAGAGCTGAAGAATGTCTTGAGCAAGAAGAGTTTTCCTCTGAAGGACATTGATTTTTTTGATCCGGACGTCGAAGAAGAATACAGCAAGCTGACAGAATTCCGGGGGGAGCCAAAAGTCATCCATAATCTGGATAAGAATTCCCTGCAAGGGGCTGACCTGGTTTTTCTCGCCGCAGATAAAAAAGTGAATCGGGAGGTCGGCGTTCTATCCGGCAAGCAGAACTTCCAGGCCATAGATTTAAGTGAGGCATTTAACACGGATGAGAGCGTGCCGGTCGTTGTGGCGGGAGTGAACGATGGGATCATTTCAAAAAAGATTCCTGGAATAATCGCCAATCCTCATCCAGCCACCATAGTCCTTTCCCATATCTTTCATGTGATGGTTCAAAAATTTGGGCTTTCAAAGGCTATTTCTTTTATCCTTCAACCTGTTTCGGCCTTTGAGGAGTCGGGCATCGAGGAGCTGGCCAACCAGAGTTACTGCTTGCTGAGCAGCGAGTCCCTGTCAAAGAAAGTGTTTAATGAGCAGATCGCCTTCAACCTTCTTTCCCAGACAGAAAAGCCCGAAAAAGATGGCTTTTCTTCTGTCGAGAAACAGATCAGCATGGAGATCCGACGTGTTCTCCCCGGCCATGATTTTTTCTTTTCCCTATCCATCGTCCAAGTTCCTGTTTTTTTTGCGTACTCGATCATGACTTATCTGGAATTGAAGAAAAAGACAGATATTCAAGGTTTAAAAGATGTCTTTAAAGAACAGTCTCTGTTTGCCTTTTCTCCTCCTCACCAGTCGAGCCCTGTTTCGGTGGCCGGGAAAGAGAAGATTTGCCTCGGTCAAATAAAACAGGAAGAATCGCTTCCCAATAGCTTTTGGGTCTGGACAGTCGCGGACAATTTAGTCCTGGGCTCAGCGTTGAATGCATTCGGGATCGCAGAGAAAATTTTCTCCAGACTTTCGTCCTAAAGAATGAAAGAAATACTCCAACTTTTCAAACTGACTCTCGGAGAGAAAAAAAGACTGTTCTTCTCAATCCTCTTCAGTTTTTTTGCGGCTTTTTTCACTTATGTATTTGTGGAATTGGTGCAGCCCATCATCGACCAGATGTTCCTCAAGGATGCCCCTCAAACGCTCTCAAATAAACCCCGCCTTCTGGATTCCATCTTTGAAATGCTCCAGGCTGCCGAGGACCAGTTCATATGGCTTATCCCTTTACTCCTGGTGATTGTCATCTTCGGCAAAGGGATTTTTACGTTCCTTGCCTCTTTTTTCATGAAGACCGTTGGGCACAAAGTCGTCAAAAAAATAAGAGATAACCTTTTTGAACATCTGGTCTATCAGTCCACGGATTTTTTTGATTATAAGCCGACCGGAGAACTGATGTCCCGGGTAACGAGCGATGTGGACAAAATCCAACAGGCTGTTTCCGGCAGCATGGGAGATTTCATCCTGTCTGCGTTTATGCTTGTGGCTCTTCTCGGGAAAGTATTCATCACGGATTGGAAACTGGCTCTGGTATCTTTTATCATAGCTCCATTGGCTGTCATCCCACTCATCCTCTTCAGCCATCAGCTCAAAAAGAAAGGGATGCTGAACCAGAAAAAGATGGCCCATATCTATAATCTTCTGCATGAGACCATTACCGGCAACAAGATCGTTAAAGCCTTCACCATGGAAAAGTTTGAAATAAAGAAATTTTTTCAGGCCACCCTGAGTTATTTCAAAACCAGTCTGAAACTCGCCAAAGTGGGAAGCTTTTCTTCCCCTTTTATGGAGTTCATGGGCGGTGTTCTCGGGGCTATTATTCTTGTGGTGGGCACAACCCGGATTGCCCAGGGATACATGACTCCGGGTGATTTCAGTTCATTTATCTTTGCTATTTTTATGATGTACACGCCGATCAAACGTCTGAGCCGGGCGAATAACACCATCCAACAGGGAGTGGCCTGCTATGAGAGAATCCAGGAGATTCTGCAGAGTGTTTCCCAGATTGAAGAGCATCCGAAGGCCTATCCGTTACCCCCGGTGAAGGGATACGTGAAGTTTGAGAATGTGTCTTTCAGCTATAACGATATGATGCCCGTGCTCCAAGATGTCAGTTTTGAAGTCAGGCCTAACGAAAGAGTGGCTCTTGTCGGATTGAGCGGGGCCGGGAAGACAACCATAGTCAACCTCCTTTCCCGTTTTTATGACCCGACATCAGGAAGAATCATGATCGACGGGATTGACATCCGTGAAGTGAGCCTCTCTTCGCTCAGGTCCCGTATTGGTCTTGTCACCCAGGAGCTCATTCTTTTTAACGATACGGTGAGAAATAATATTGCCTATGGCCTGGAAGATATGGCTCTGGACAGGATTAAAGAAGCCGCTGAATCTGCGGAAGCCCACGATTTTATAACGAAGCTTCCCCAGAAGTATGATTCGAACATCGGAGAAGGAGGCGCCTTGCTTTCCAGTGGGCAGTGCCAGAGATTGGCCATCGCAAGAGCTTTGCTCAAGGACCCGCCGATTCTGATTCTGGATGAGGCCACCTCTGCCTTGGATTCTGAATCGGAAAGACTCGTCCAGATCGCTCTGGCTAATGTCATGGAGAATCGAACGACTTTTATCATTGCCCACCGCCTCTCCACGGTCAGGAGCGCGG
>JASFPJ010000301.1:0-4393 GCA_050116035.1 Candidatus Aminicenantota bacterium
TCTCGCCAGGAAATGAAGGGAGGGCGTTGAGTGGCCTCCGCACAGCTGAAATTAAGTCCCACAACAGATCCCTTGTGAGAAGAATTGCACAACCACATCATCCAGACAGTCATTTCACTCTGTTCATCAAAAATCAGATTGTATATAATATTCTATATAATAATTTTAGCAGATACACATGGAGAGGAGAATAGAGAACAAAACACTTCGTTTCGTACTGGTGCTCATACCAATTATAGGGATTTCTCTACCACTCGCCGCAGACTTCAAATACAATCTCACTTATTCCTCGAGTTACATCTGGAGAGGATTTGATCTCAACCCGATTCAAAAAATGGTTTTGCAGCCATCGGTGGATTATACTTTTGGAAAAAGCGGTCTGGCATTAAACCTTTGGAGCAGTTTTTCCTTTGTCAATCGAAACAGTAATGAGATCGATCTCACCTTAAGTTACACCTTTAAAACATCTAAAAATCTCAGGCTGAATGCAGGATTAATCCATTACGGTTGGTATCTTGTAGAGGATTTTTCATTGGAAAACGATACCAGCCACGAAATATTCGTTTCGGCCGGGTTGCCAAACTTGATGACTCATCCTACAGTAACTGTTTTTTACGATTTTACCAACGGAGATGGATTTTATCTTCAGCTGGAGACAGATCACTCCATCACTATCACTCAATCCATACAAACAGAGCTATCTGCCTCTCTAGGATACAACGGAGGACAGTGGCTGGCCGAAGGTGTTGATCCCGGATTCAGCGATTTAAACATCGGATTGGCCGTGTTGTTCGAGTATAAGGGCTGGAACATCACTCCTTTTGTCAACTACACCTATGTGCTGCTGGATGCCCTCGGCAATGACAGTTTTTTCTGGTTCGGGGTCGGGGTGGGCACTAAAAAATAATCCTCTATCATACCGAACTGGCACGGCTGGTCTTTTTTGATCTTACAGATGCATATGAAATGAGTCACTGCACGAAGAACATAGTACTGATTTTTGGAATCCTGCTCCTCCTCGCTGTCTTGATTGTTCCATACAACTCCAGCCATATCTCCTTCGAATTGGATTCTCGTTCCAAGAATGTTCTGAAGGTAACTCAAAACAAAAGTGGATACATCTTTCTCCCCAAATATCTAATCCTTCGAGCCCGGATGGACTCAGATGAAGAAACAAGGGATTTCTATCATCTCAACACATTTTTTCTCACTGCAGAAATTGTCTTGATCCTATTCCTGGGGTTTTTGGACTATTTTCTGTTCTGCCGATTCCTGAGAAAACGCAGAAAAATGGAAGAAAAGACATAAAGGCAACCGCGTTTTCCTGGAGAGCCCGACCGAACCATATTCATACAATCATGATTCCAGCCTCACATGGCGCTGCCGATGACAACCGTCCATTCATGGACCTTCCAGTTTGTGATAAGTCCGTTTTTGACATATGGATCGTTCCTGGCGAAATCTTCGACAATACTGCGGTCGTCTGTTTTAAAAACGAGGGCGGCTCCGTCTACAGGGTTATTAAAGGCTCCCCCGAGTAAAAGTTGGCCTTTTTCTGCAGCCTCATTAGCGATGCGGAGATGTTCCTCACGAAAAGGCGCCCTTTTATTGATATAATCATCAACCACTTCGTAAAGAAGAATACAATACAAAGTTTCCTCCTTATGCTCTTTTTACTGTGATAACAGGAAATTCATTTCTTGCTTGATTTCATAAATGACACACTTCTCCCCATGTGTCAAATATGGAACAAAATTGACTGTAAATGGCTGAAACTATGGTAAAGGGACTGAAAGGCCAAAACAAAGAAGCGCCTTTAACATGAAGATGTAGTCTGGCGGGGCCGACGAGACTCGAACTCGCGACCTCAGGCGTGACAGGCCTGCGTTCTAACCAACTGAACTACGACCCCGCCAAGGAACTACAATTATAATATCAAACCCTCGCGTCTTTCAACAGTTTTCAAAAATCCTTTATCGACTGTATTAGGGATTGTTCAAATCATATGGTAAGCGACAAAAAGACTTATTCTCTCAAAATGATCCTGCTCCTCCCGTCTTCTAATCAAGACTGTCAAGCATGAATTTCACATCTGTTCCAGGGCGGCTATTCTTTCTTTGATGGGAGGATGAGTGCTGAAGAGCTTGTTCACTGTTCCCTTGATATCCTTAAGGGGATTCACGATGTAGAGATGCGCGGTCGCTTTGTTGGCCGCCTCCAGAGGCTCCCTGTCTGCATCCAGCTTCCTGAGGGCAGAAGCGAGTCCTGGGGGATAGCGCGTCAAAAAAGCGCCGTTCGCATCGGCCAGGAATTCTCTCTTCCGCGAGACAGCCAGGCGGATCAGCTGGGCGATGAATGGAGAAAAGATGGCAAGGATGAGCCCCACCACCACAATGATGGCTCCGATATTCCCTCCATCTTTGCTGCTCCGTCTTCTTCCTCCCCACAGGAAAGTCCGGAGGATCCAATCACTCAGAAGGGCGACAATCCCGACCATGACGACAGCTAAGGTTTGCACAAGAATATCATAATTCTTGATGTGCGCCATCTCATGTGCGATCACTCCCTCCAGCTCTGCGCGGTTCAGCTTCTGAAGCAGACCTGTTGTGACCACGATCACAGAATTCTTGGGATTCCGTCCCGAGGCAAAGGCATTGGGCGCAGTGTCATCAATGATGTAACAACGCGGCTTGGGTAGCCCCGCAGCAATCGCCAATCCCTCCACAACATTATAAAGATGGGGATAATCTTTCTTTTCGACGGGCCGGGCACGGCTTATTGCCAGGACGATTTTATCGCTCGAGTAATAACTGCCGAATGTCATGACCACGGCAATAACAACAGCCAGAATCAATCCGTGAGGGCCCAGATTGGTCAGTTCCCCAAAAAGCCAGGCCAGGGCAAATATCAAACCAAGAAAAAAAAGGATGAGAAAAAAGGATTTTCTCTTATTGCTGGCGATTTGTTCGTACATCGGATACTCATGCAGAATTTTACTCTGCGTGCACCCAGATAAATGAAAAGACTAAAATTTCACTTCAACAGGCTCTCTGGCTTCCGGCTCTTCGATCTCAAAGTACTCTTTCTCTTTGAAATTGAACATGCTGGCGATGATGTTGGAGGGGAAAACCTGCTGTTTGAGGTTGAACTGCATCACATTGTCATTGTAGAACTGCCGGGCATATGCGATCTTTCCTTCGGTGCCGGCCAATTCCTCTTGAAGCATCAAAAAATTCTGGTTGGCTTTCAGGTCAGGATAATTCTCGACCACGGCAAACAGAGATTTCAGGGCCCCGGTCAGCATGTTTTCTGCGACTCCCTGGTCTTTGACTGTTCCTGCGTTTATGGCCTGGGAACGCGCTTCTGTGACCTTCTGGAAGACTTCTCTTTCATGCTTCGCGTAGCCTTTGACTGTTTCCACTAAATTCGGGATGAGGTCATACCTCCGCCTTAGCTGGACATCCACCTGCGCCCAGGAATTATCGCACCTGTTCCGCAAGGTCACCAGTCTGTTATAGATGCCGATAACAAATATCACGGCCAAGCCGAAGGCAACCAGAACAACAATCAATCCAAGTCCCATCTTTTTCTCCTACTTACAAAAATGTAAAAAAAGATATGTCCTCAATAATAAACTATTTCGAGAGGCAAAAGTCAATAAGGGATTAAATGTATAAATAAATACGACTCACCATTTTGACATATTCAAAAAATTTTTAAAAAATTATCTTTTAAAATTGACAGGATTTTTTGACAGTGATATATTCTGATTTCTCTCTTTAGGGAAATAATTATCTCAAACCTATAAAGGAGGTTTTCTCAATGGCATCATTAAAGGAAAAATTCGCTTCAAAGCTCGATCCCATGCGCAACACAGTCAAGACGATGCTAAAAGAACACGGCGACACAAAGATCTCTGAGGTCACTGTGGCTCAGGCTTACGGCGGGATGCGCGGTGTGAAATGCATGGTGACAGAGACATCCGCTCTCGACCCGATGGAAGGCATTCGTTTCCGCGGCTTCAACATTCCCCAGCTCCGTGAGAAGTTGCCCAAGGCTCCGGGCGGTGAAGAACCTCTTCCCGAAGGAATCTTCTATCTTCTTCTGACCGGTGAACTGCCTGCCGAAGACGATGTGAAAGAAATCACCGAAGAATGGCGGAAGCGCAGTCCTCTTCCCGACTACCTCATCAACATCCTCAACACCATTCCCGAAGACACCCATCCGATGACTCAGTTCTCCCTGGGCATCCTTGCTCTCCAGAAAGAATCCCTCTTTGCCAAGCAATACAGAGAGGGTATGAGCAAGATGGAATACTGGGATCCCATGTTCGAAGATACCATGAACCTGCTGGCCAAGCTCCCCCTGATCGCGTCCTACATCTACCGCCGAA
>JASFPJ010000302.1:0-4353 GCA_050116035.1 Candidatus Aminicenantota bacterium
TTCTTGACGCGTGATGGCATAATCCGCCTTTATTTTTTGATAATTTGTTGAGCGACTTTTACAGCCACCATGGCATTTTCACCGTAGCCGTCCGCTCCGATATCATCAGCCCATTTCTGATTGACAGGCGCTCCTCCCACAAGAACTTTTATCCGGTCAGAAAGGCCTTTTTCCTTCAGAATTTCGACGACTTTTTTCTGTCCGAGCATAGTCGTAGTTAAAAGGGCAGAGAGGCAGATGAAATTCGCCTTTGCTTCTTCTGCTTTTTCGATGAATTGCTCTAATTTTACGTCTGCACCAAGGTCATGCACATCAAAACCATTGGCAGAAAGCATCGAGGAGACAAGATTCTTGCCTATGTCGTGTATATCTCCCTCCACAGTCCCGATAACCACTTTCCCTTTGGATTGGGTTTGAATCTGGGCTTTCTCCATTTCAGGCTGGAGTATGTTCATGGCTGCCTTCATGCACTCGGCACTGGTGATGAGCTCAGGCAGAAAATATTCTCCTTTTTCCCATAAATCTCCAACCTTCTGGATTCCTGGCACATAGCCTTTTTCAATGACCTCGTTGAGGTCCATCTTCTGTTCGAGGGCTTCCTTGGCCAGCGCCTCGGCCTCAATTTTATCTCCTTCGATTATCGCCTTTCCCATCCTTGCTAGTAACTCTTCTTTGCTCATATTCTCTCCTGGTTTTAAAGAATGTGATTCAAAAGAATGCTTTTATTCCTCAAGTATCCTCGGTTTTAGACTATTATTTCCGTTTTAAAAATGAAATCAAATGATAATATTTATTGGATTATGTTACAAGGAAAAATCTCCCTGAGGAAATCGAGCGATTTTGAATAGCTTTACATCTTGACAAAACGACTGACTTAAATAATCCTAACTGAGATGGAGCTCTTGATTGACAATCCACAGCGGCTAGGCTATGGATTCCAGGGGGAAAAGTGCTGAATTCAACCGTGTTCGTCTTCGCTGTTGTTTCTGTTTTTCTCGCTGTATCTGTCGAATCGCTGGTTTTTATCCTGCAGTTAAAAGGACAAAAATTCACCAAGTGGTTCGGCAAAAAAGCGTTCAGAATCCATATGGTCATCTCAGGTTTTTTTTGGGCAGTGTCATTCGTTCTCATCATACTTCTCCAGTTTGAGAAGCATCCTCTTTTTCATCACAGCGATGTTTTAAAGTACGCAGGGTTGGTTTTTTTGGTTTCCGGTTTGGTTGTGGCTGTGTGGGGATTTAAATTATTGGGCTATAAGCGGTCCTTTGGCCTGAATTTTTTCGATGAGGATGTCCCCATTGTTAAAAAATCTCTTTATAAATTCATCAAAAATCCAGAGGATTATGGCTTCTGGATGGCCCTTGTCGGCTTTGCCCTCTTCACGCGTTCTTCCTCTAACCTTGTGATTGCTCTTGAATTTATAACCCTCATGATTCCACATATGTACATAGAAAATATCCCTTTGAAGAGATCTCCGTAGCTTTCCAGTAAAAAGAATATGGGATGAGAGGAGAGAGAAGAGCTGCCATGAATAGCTTACAAAGGAGAAAATCATGCAAATTCAAGACGTCCCTTTCACTGTGACTCACTGGGATGAAGAAATCCCTGCTGAATACAGGGGGGCGACAGGAACTTCTTTCTGGCGGACCTTCGAACAAGGAAACATACGTGTCCGGATGATTGAATACTCACCTGGATATAAGGCTGACCATTGGTGCCCTCGAGGTCATGTGCTTCTCGTCCTCAAAGGAGAATTGTTAATTGAGTTGAAGGATGGACAGAAGTTTACACTCATGCCGGGGATGAGTTTTCAAGCCGCCGATGATGAGAAGAATCCTCATCTTGCGTTTACTGAGGTCGGAGCCAAAGTCTTTATCGTCGATTAAAAAGATGAATTATTTTATTCAGCCTTGACGAAGCTATACGTTTTTTTCCCTTTTTTCGAAAACTCGAATAATCCTTTTTCTGTCACTCTCGTTTGTATCTCATCCTCTTTCAGATGGTGGTCGCTGAACGACAGGATCCCGTCTTGTTTGAGAATGCGGTGGAGCTCGATAAGAACTTTCTCCGCCTCGTCCAGTTCGTGAAGAGTGTCATACAGCAAAACGACATCCATGCTCTGATCCGGCAAACCCGTCTGACAGTCAGATTGAATGGTGTTTACGTTGGCAAATCCATTTTTTGAGGCGGTGCGCTGCACCATCTGAACGGCAAGTGGATGGATATCCAGAGCATAAATCTGTCCTGATTCCCCGACAAGTTTAGCAAGAGGAGCTATGTAACTTCCGGGTCCGCAACCATAATCCAACACGTGATATCCGGGCTGTATGCCCACTTCTGCGAGCACTTTCTTTCGGGGTAAAAAGAGATCACGAATCTTGAAAAAGAAAGACATTCCTTTGAAATGAGAATCAGATGATGGATTATCCATAGGTATTTCCTTACTTTTTTGCATAAGATTTTAACTCATTTAAAAATGTTCTAAAAGTAAAAAAACAAACTGGATTGAAATGCGTAATAATTCATAGAGAGGAAATTAAATTTAGAATTATATTCATTTGGATTGGTTTTATATGCAGAGGAATGCATCGAGTCCAAATAATGTGATGTTATTCATTAAGAGAAGCCAAAAAATTAAGATTTATTAAGGAGGTCAATCATGAAAAAAATGATTACATTCCTGTTACTCCTCTTCTTCCTGTTTTCACCCGTGAACGCTCAGCAAAGCACTGACAGCCCCTCAGAGCGAGGCCGCTTCTATGTTATCGGAACCGGTCCAGCCGGTCCTCAGATGGCCACTCTTCAAGCTTTAGACACTATCCAGAGAATGGATGGCATTGCTGCGTCAAAAGAACATGTGGAATTATTTGCGGATTATTTAAAGAATAAACCCATTCTCTTCGACCCATGGGAAGGCTTATTTGATTATAATGGGAGATTCTTCAGAGACCTGTCCATGGAAGAAATGGCAGAGTTTATGAAAGAACGCATTCGAAAAATAAATAAACGAGTGGGGCTAATCAGCCGTCTTTTAGGGGAAGGGAAAAATGTGGGCCTTCTCGATTCTGGGAATCCCACTCTTTTTGCACCAGGTCATTGGTATGTGGAACAATTCAACCCTGAGGATGTCGTGATCATCCCTGGGATGGGAAGTGATGCCGCCGCCATGGCTGCTCTGGGGAAGAGTGTTATTCCGGCTCATGATACTCTGAGTGTCCTGCAAACTTCACCTGTTTATTTAATGAGTCCAATGATGAGAGGTCTCCAGATGTTCAAGGAAATTGGAAAGTACACCACTATGGTTATTTATAATGCTTTGGGGAATCCGGAGCAATTATTTGCTGCTTTGAGCACAATTTATCCTTTAAACATGCCCTGTGCAGTGGTTTATTGGGCTGGATATCCAGAAAAACAAAAAATCATACGCGGAACAATCGCAGACATGGGATCGAGACTTGCCAAGGAAGAGGAAAAGTATATGGGCATTCTACTCATTGGTCGCTTTCTTGAAGGAAAACCCTACGAAGCGGCTATGAGCCGGCAGAAAATAAGAAAAGAAGAGTAATTTTATGAAAAAGGTTTTTAAGGGGATTGATTCCATCTGTCACCATAATCTGTCCAAAGACATCCTTTAGTTCCCATCGAGTCTTCAAGGAATGAGTTCATCATCATAATAGATTAAAAATATAAATCATCGACTTCTCACGCTCCTCCCATAGCGATAAGATTCTGCTCAGTGCTTGATTATATTCATCTGTTTTTATACCATAGCTAACTCAAATCAATCATGTGGAACCAAGGACAGGATTTTACTCTGCAAATGCACATCGAGGGTGCTTAATTTTTAAAAATCATTTAAGTGAGAGAATAATGGAAGACAAAACACCTTTTCCGGGAGTTTTCTGGGTTGCCAACATGATCGAGGTTCTGGAAAGATTTGCCTATTACGGAATTTATATCCCTTTTGGCATCTACATGACCAGCCTCGGATTCAGCGAATTCCAACTGGGAATCATCCAGAGTCTATTCCTGTTTATCTCCTACTTTATCCCTATTTTTTCAGGAACTTTTGCGGACAGGTTCGGCTTTAAAAAGGTTCTGATTGTCTCCTATCTGGCGTACTTGCCCTCTATTCTTCTCTTGATTGCCACAAAAACATTCTCAGGAATCTTGCTCACCATGCTCTGCATCGGATTGGCCGCCGGTATTTTCAAGCCTCTTATTGCAGGGACAGTGCGAGTTGTCACGGATAAGACCAATAAGACCCTTGGCTTCGGTATTTTCTACCAGATGGTGAATGTCGGTGCGTCACTCGGGCCGATCGTTGTCGGCTTGCTCAGAGATAAAGATTGG
>JASFPJ010000303.1:0-4342 GCA_050116035.1 Candidatus Aminicenantota bacterium
AAAGAATTTCGCGGGAGGCATTGGAGAGAAGGGTCAATCGATATTATCCGGTTGGAGAGCTGGTGGATTTAGTCCCACATAAAAGAGGAGCATCCAAGCGTGTTGTGGAGATTTCCATTGTTGGAAAAGAGTCGCAGGCGCTGGTCAGAGGACTGAGGATTCGGAGAGTGCTAGGCCTCAGTGAAACCCTTTTTGTCATAGATAGGGAATATGATCAAGAAGGAGGGATCACACATTTCACGTTTTTCGGCAAAGGGCTGGGACATGGTGTTGGACTGTGCCAGGTGGGAGCTTTTGGGATGGCCTTAGCGGGCGCAGATTACAAGAAGATATTGCAAAAGTATTATCATGGTATTAAAATTACCAAATCTTATTAATCTATAGCGAGGAGTTGAGGAGTGGATAAAGAGAGCTTGAAAGAAAACTTGATTAAAGTAGTGAAGGAAAAGTCATTATTGACCAATGTCCAGAGAGTCCTGACTTCCGGGAGGACGAGTAATTACTACATCGACGCCAAGATGACCACTCTTGATCCAGAGGGAGCGGCCCTGACTGCCCGCTTAATCCTGGATGTGCTCAAGTCTTATGACATCGATGCCATCGGAGGCTACACTCTGGGAGCCGACCCTATTGTCAGCACGGTGGCTGCCTTTAGTGCGGAGACTGAACGGCCGCTGCCCGCGTTCATCGTCCGGAAGGAGCCGAAGAAGCATGGAGAGCGAAAGATGATTGAAGGACCTTTCCAGAAAGGCTGGAAGGTGGCGGTTGTGGATGATGTCGTGACCTCTGGCGGTTCGACACTCAAAGCCTGTCAGGCCGTAGAAGAAGAAGGCGGAGAAGTCGTTCTCACTCTGACATTGGTTGACCGGTTGGAGGGAGGAAGGGAAAACCTGGAAAAGAAAGGCTACAAGTTTGTTTCTCTTCTGACCCGAGATGACCTCTTGGGTAAAGATTGATCATTCACTTCAATCTGAACAGGAGGGATTTCATAGTTCAAAAAAGCTCTTGCTAAGAACAGACCTGCATTTATAGAATCGGACCTTATCTGAATTTTAAGATACAGGGCTCGATTCAAATCAATTGGCATCAACTTTGATAGGCCCTGATCCCCATTGATCGAAGTTTTGAAGACCTCACCTCTTTAATTTCTTTGATTCATTTGCTTTTTACTATTTTTTCGCATAAAATTTCTTAACTTTAAGCACGGAAACCAGGACGTGACAGAAAAGAGAAAAAAAATCAGACTGGGAATCGCTTTCATTCCTGTTGTATTCCTGGTCATCGCCTTGTCGGTGACAATCGGAATTTTCAAACTCTCGCCACACATTCCCTTGATTGCGGCCGCGGCCGTGGCGGCGTGCGTGGCTGTCATCCATAAACATCCCTGGAAAGAGATTCAAGACGGGATGGTTCATGGCATCACGCTGGCTATGAGCGCCATCCTGATTCTGATGGTCGTTGGAACGATGATTGGCACCTGGATTCTCGGTGGAGTCGTGCCCACAATGATTTTTTATGGCTTAAAGGTACTATCTCCAGGAATATTTCTCCTAGCTACTCTGATCATCTGTTCGATCGTATCTCTGGGGACCGGCTCTTCCTGGTCAACAGCCGGTACAGTGGGTGTGGCCCTCGTCGGTGTGGGACAGGGTTTGGGGATTCCAGTGGCGATGATTGGCGGAGCGATCATTTCCGGAGCGTACTTCGGGGATAAGATGTCTCCTCTTTCAGACACGACAAACCTGGCTCCAGCCGTGGCCGGGACAGATCTATTCTCCCACATCAGGCACATGGTCTACACAACGGCGCCGGGGTATGTTCTCTGTATTATCCTCTACGGGTTGATCGGAACGAGATTTGCCGGTGGTGTGCTCGAAACTGGAAAAGTGGAAACGATTCTTTCCACAATAAAATTGAATTTTTTCGTGCATCCCATACTCTTGCTGCCACCCCTACTCGTGATTGTGATGGTCGTGAAGAAGATTCCGCCTCTTCCTGCGTTATTGGCTGGAACCCTGCTCGGTGGGATTTTTGCCATGGCCACTCAATCCGGTTCTCTGTCCGATGTCATCAACGTCGCCCACTCCGGGTTTGTTTCCCAGACCGGGGTGGGAATGGTGGATGAGCTGCTGACCAGGGGGGGACTGCAGAGCATGATGGATACAGTGGCATTGATCATCTGTGCGCTTTCCTTCGGAGGCATAATGGAAAAGACCGGAATGCTGGAGGTTTTAGCCCGAGCCTTTCTCAAGAGAGTGAGAAGGACAGGCTCTCTCGTAGCCACGACGATATTCAGTTCCATCGGCATGAATGCCATTGCTTCCGACCAATACATGGCGATCGTCATTCCAGGGAGGATGTACAAGAATGCTTTTGATGCTCAGGGTCTTCACCCGAAAAACCTATCCCGCTGTTTGGAGGATGCCGGTACTCTTTCCTCTCCGCTCATTCCCTGGAACAGTTGTGGCGCTTTCATGCATGCCACCTTAGGAATCAATCCTCTCCTGTATCTGCCCTTTGCCTTTTTAAATCTGGCTAACCCGGTTGTATCCATTTTTTACGGCTACACCGGGATCACGATGGAAAAGGCCGAAACAGAGGATTAACCCAATCTCCTTAATGTCTTGATTCCCACCAAAAAAAATGGACAGAAAAAAGAAAAAAGGGGACAAGCTACTTTTTCATGATAAAGTTGCCTGTTGTTTGTGCTCAGTAATTAAGTAACGCGTTTATTGATGATACTGAGGATAAAGGTGTCATTGCGAGTGAAGCGTGACAATCTCATCTTCATGTCATTGCGAGGAACGAAGTGACGTGGCAATCTCCTGAAAAAAATATTTCATTAATATTTTCAAGAGATTACCACGCTGCGCTCGTAGTGACATGCAAAAAATGTTGCCAAATGACTGAACACGTACACCTGTCCTATTTTAATTCATAGAGGGATCGGGGTCAGGCCTTATCAGGATTTCAAGATACAGAGTTTGTTTGCGATTACCTGGTGATAACCTTTACAAGACGTGACCCCGAAAATGAGCGGTCATTCGCTCACAGATTCTGGTCGTCTTGCTCTTTTCTAAGAAATGACGTTGTATTTCTTTCCGATTTTGGTGAAGGCCTCTATGGCTCTGTCCAGGTGGTGTCTGTCATGGGCGGCGGAGAGCTGCACTCTGATTCTTGACTGGCCTTTCGGGACAACAGGATAATAGAATCCGATGACATAGATACCTTCCTCGAGTAAGTCGCGGGCCATATCCTGGGAGAGTTTGGCGTCGTTCTCGAACTTGCCGAGCATGATGGGAACGATCGGATGGATGCCGGGTGTGATGTCAAAACCCGCCTCTGTCATTTTTTCTCGGAAGTATTTTGTGTTCTCTTCCAATTTATCCCGCAATTCCGTGGTTTCAGAAAGCAGGTCGAAAACAGCGATTGAGGCGCCGACAACGACCGGGGCCAACGTGTTGCTGAACAGGTAGGGTCGCGCGCGCTGTCTGTAGAGTTCGATGAGTTCTTTTCTTCCGGAGATAAAACCGCCAGACGCTCCTCCGAGGGCCTTTCCGAGTGTACCGGTGATGATATCAATTTTACCCATCACTCCTCTGTATTCGGGAGTGCCTCTTCCTGTCTCTCCGATAAACCCGGTGGAATGGGCGTCATCGATCATGACCATGGCATCATACTTGTCTGCCAGGGCGCAGATTTCATCCAGCTTGGCGATGTCCCCGTCCATGGAAAACACGCCGTCTGTCGCGACCAAACGGTAGCGCAGATTCTGGGTTTCCTTTAGTTTTTCTTCGAGGTCAGCCATGTCCGCGTGTTTGTAGATGTATCTCTGGGCTTTGCAGAGGCGGATGCCGTCGATAATCGAGGCATGATTGAGCTGGTCAGTGATGATAGCATCTTCGGCTCCGATAAGGGGCTCGAAGACTCCGCCGTTGGCGTCAAAGCAGGCGACGAAGAGAATCGTGTCCTCTGTATGAAGGAATTTGGATATCTTATCCTCCAGGATCTTGTGGATGTCCTGGGTTCCGCAGATGAACCGGACTGAACTCATCCCGAATCCCCATTCGTCAAGAGCCTTGTGGGCCGCTTCTATGACCTTGGGATGGCTCGATAAGCCCAGATAGTTATTGGCGCAGAAGTTCAGAACTTCTTTTCCACCCTTCACTTCGATCTCTGCTCCCTGGGGAGTCATGATGACTCTTTCGTCTTTGAACAGACCCGCATCGCGAATGGATTGGATTTCGTTTGTTAAATCATCCTTTACTTTACCGTACATGAAAAACCTCCTTTTTGAAGTCCAAAATATACCAAAAATCAAAGAGCAGGTCTATATTTTTTC
>JASFPJ010000304.1:0-4293 GCA_050116035.1 Candidatus Aminicenantota bacterium
CTGGTAGCTTTTGATGAAATTCGCCTGAGAAGCCATTTCATCCCCTGGCGACCAGGTGATGAGCTCGGTCAATGCCTCAGCGACTGATTTTCTCTGTTCGATCTTGATCTTGCAGGATGAGGTGTATATAGGGGTCTGTCTGGTTGTGAAGAAGACTGTGGAAGAGATGACCAGGATGAAAGAGAGAATGATGATACGAATTCTCTTGCGGATAACCCGCAGGTAATCGACAAGACTCATCTCTAGCCTAGGCATCTTTTCAGTCCTGTTTTATCTTATGAACCAGAAATACCATGTTAATGGATAACCTAAGTCTCTAAGGAATCGCTCTATGTGGACGATAAAGGTTTTGGGCACAAACACGATATCCCCTGGCTCAAGATCGATGTTTTGGCTGATATCTCCTTTGTTGAGGATTTGTCTGGCATTGATCCGTATTCCTTCCTGTGACCCCAGTTCGCCCCGGATGATCATGACGCTTTTGCGAACAGCGTCTCGGGTAAATCCTCCTGCCTCTGTGATCGCATCGATCACAGTCAATTTTCCTTTGATAGTCACAATCTGAGGATTTTTCACTTCTCCGAGAACATAGACTTTATTGAATTCCAGGGGCGGGACATAGACAGTATCGCCTCCGGAGACAACAATGCTTTCGCTTTTTTGAGGATTGTCAATCAAGTCATTGAGGTCATAGATGAAAACTCTTCTGTCTTTTTTGATCAATTTGATATGGAAGGTGTCCGCGTTATCGGTCGTCCCGCCGATTTGGCCAAGAAATTCAACCAAAGTCGTCCTTCTTTTCAGAGTGTACATCCCGGTCTTTGTTTCTCCCAATACAGTGACTCTCTGGCTGTTGTATTCCTTTATGGAAACGAAAACTATTGGGTCGATGATGTATTTGGAGAGGGCTTTGGATAGTTTTTCCTCTAACTGGGAGATAGTCAATCCTATGACGCTCAGTTTTCTAACAGGGGGAATGTTTATATCACCGTTATCGTTCACGACCACTTCGCGAGATATGTCAGGCTGATTCCAGACCTCGACGCTCAAAACATCTTCCGGACCGATGAGGTATCCCGGTTGAACGAGTGGTTTTTTTTCTTCTTCCAGGATTTGGGGTTTGACTTGTGATTTCTCCTGGGAGAATGCAATGGATGTTAGTGCCAGCATGAGGAAGGAAAAGAGGATAAGTGCGCTAAAGTTAAATGGTTTCTTCCCGGTATTTCCCTGTACCATTATGTCTTTTTTGATAATAATAGTTAAAATATACTATTTCGTCAACCTATAATCATTGGAATTAGATAAAAAGAATTTAAGTCATCATGGATTGGAATAATGTCCCCTGGGAAGAGTTTTTAAGATTTCTGAAGCCTGACCCTCCTCAACAATCCCTTAAAATAAAAAAAGGAGGGCTGGGAGAGGATCCTCCGTTTTGCCCTGCTCCCTTTTAAGCTTTGGTACGCTTTGGAAGAGCCCTCCTTAAGGATTCCGTGTATATAATCGCTCAGATAGCCTGTGGGCGCAATCGCCTTTGGGGGTGGATTGGATGATGAATTTTATGCGTCCTTTTTCACCTCTAAAGGTGACGGCCTAAACTGTTCATAATAATGGATTTTTCTATAGAAAAGATTTTTTTTGTTATCATTTTCTCCAGGATATTGTATGATTTGAAAAATATTAAATGAGGAGTTGAACAATGGATGAAGCCAAATTCATCGAAGAAAAAATTGAAGAAATAAAGTCAACCGTCGGGTCGGAAAAAGCCATTTCCGCGCTTTCCGGTGGGGTCGACAGTTCTGCCTGCACTGTCCTCTCCCATCGAGCGATAGGCTCAAACCTGAAAGTGATCTTTATCGATGATGGCTTGATGAGAGCGAACGAACCACAAGAAGTAAGCCAGATATTCGCAGACTTGGGAATTCAGGTCGATATAATCGACGCTCAGGATGAGTTTTTTCATGCCATCAAAGGTAAGTCTGACCCGGAAGAGAAGAGAAAAGCATTTCGGGATATTTTTTATACGGTTTTTGGCAGAGAAGTACTGAAAAGCAAAGCGAAGTTTCTGGTGCAGGGAACGATTGCTGCAGACATCATCGAGACAAAGGGAGGTGTCAAGACGCAGCATAACATTCTCGAGCAGATAGGAATAGATCCTGAGAAAGGATTCGGATTCAAAACTGTTGAGCCGCTGAAGGAATTATTCAAGCATGAAGTCAGAAAAGTGGCCAAGGAGTTGGGACTCCCGGAAAAGATTTATGAGAGGATGCCCTTTCCAGGGCCAGGCCTGGCGACGAGAGTGGTGGGAGAAGCGACACCGGAGAGGATTTCCCTTGTCAGGAAAGCCACTCAGATAGTGGAGGAGGAAATCGAAAGCCTGAGGCCTTTCCAGGCATTCGCTGTTCTGTTGAGTGATAAGGGAACCGGCGTTGAAGAAGGCCATAGGAAATTTGGCAATATTATTATTGTGCGATCAGTGGAAAGCCGAGATGCAATAACAGTTGAGCCAACCCAGATCCCTTGGGAAATTTTGATGAGTATTTCAAAAAGAATCACGAGTGAAATTCCAGAAGTCGTGCGTGTGGCCTATGAAATTACGCCCAAGCCACCCGCCACCATTGAATACGTGTAATAGAAAAAAAGGGAATAGGCTACTTTTTTTATTGAAGAAAGGGGACAGTCCCTATCTTTTTCAAAATAAGGACTTAAAGGGACAGTCCCCCAAAAAAGTAGCCTGTTGTTTATGCTCAGTAATTAAGTAACGCTTTTATTGATGATACTGAGGATAAAGGTGTCATTGCGAGCGAAGCGTGGCAATCTCATAAAAAGAATATCTTCATTCCTGTAATAACATAATTTCTTTCAAAGAGATTGCCACGCTTCGCCCGCAATGACATCCAAAAAATGATACTAAATTACTGAGCACGTACATCTGTCCCCTTTTTTCCCTGGTTCTTAATTATTTTGTATAGGCCTAGAGTCATCAGAGGAATTATATAAACGATAAAGAATCCCCAGCTAATACTTCCATAGCCTTTAGCGATCAAGTTGATCAACCCAAAGGTGGAAATTCCCAGACCTATAAGAAGAAGAACCAAAGCGACAACTGGCCGAAGGGAGGAAGGGAGTCTTTTCCCTCTTGCTTCCAGGGTGGACCGGATTCGTTCATTGACAGCGTGAATAAAGCCCGTGCCGGTCTCGATCAATGTCCCGAACAAAACAATCTGAAAGACAATGAGCAAAAGAGGAAATCCCAACCTCTGGAAGACATAGTAGGCAGGCACTTCTTCGGGAAGCACAGCCGGATAGTGACTGACAACAGCAATAAAGAAAAATAATCCGGGGAGAATACCGATCAAGCCTCCGAGAAGTCCGGCAGTGATGGCCTCTTTTCTTGTCTCGATGTGGTTGATGCAGAAGAGAACTGCAGGAATGATTCCCAGGTTATACAGAGCATATTTGAATCCGCCCAGTGCCCACTTGGGAAGGATGGTGGAACTTGAGAAATTCTTCTGGATTTCAGGGCCGAATTTTATGAGTGCGAAAACAAGGAGCAGCCCATAAATAAGATAGAGCAGGATTGACCAGCTTGACAGGAATTTTTCGATCAAGCGGCTCCCTTTAAAGGTCAAAAAGCCGATAGCCGCCAGCATGATTAAAACCCCGACGATATCAGGGATTTTGAAATTATACTTGAGCAATGCGCCAGCCGCAGAGCCGATGACACCCAGTACAAGAAGCAGCAGGATAAAATAGATGATTTCAAACATAAACCAGAACGGACCAAGGAGTGTCTTGAAAAAAGTCCGGTAGTCATACGCCCTGAATTGGCGGGAAAATTCGAAGGTCACTGCCAGTATGAGGGACCAGATAATTGTCGTAACCAGAAGCATTCCCAGAAGGCCACCCAGGGGTCCATAATTCAGAAAAAACTCAACCAATTCCCGTCCTGTTCCATAGCCTCCGGCGATGACCACTGATTGGAATACGAATCCGGGAAGGAGATATTTTTTGAAAAAGGATGCATTCAGAAGATTCATTCCGGTTTATCCAGCAATATTGTCTACATTATTTACATAATTTCACACATTATTACAAATAGAATAAATGGGGACGTTCCCCAAGGTACCACCTTAGGAAAAAGTGTCCTCTTCTTTTATAGTGCTAAAGTGGTACCTTGGGGGACGTCCCCATAAATTAAAATTAGCAAACAGATACTACTTTTTCTATAATAGGAAGGAAAATTCGCCGTATGTTTATTGGAAACAATGACTGGTTACAGCCCCCGGACCGATG
>JASFPJ010000305.1:0-4287 GCA_050116035.1 Candidatus Aminicenantota bacterium
CGCATCTAAACATTCGACATTTTCCATTTTTTAATTCTTCTTAGCATTTATCATCACGAAAACAAAGGTTCTTTTTAGTTTGATCAAAATTGAGAAATGTCGAATGTTTAGATGCGACCCCAAAATTTATTCAACTCGAGGCGGAATGCTAAGAATAAGAAGCTATAAATAAAAACTACTTCGTCAGCTTAAGGTGGCTTTTGACCCATCTGTCTCCTTTGTATTCCTGGAGTTCAATATTGTATCTCTTTACAAACCAGTATTCATCCTCTGTGATCACGGCATAGGCTTTGCCATTTTTAAAGTAAAGATATTCAGACAGAATCCCCTCAGCCGGTATGGGTGTTTTAAAATGAGCTATGTATTTTCCTTCCTGGTCAAAAATGTCAAAGAGCGTGTATTCGTCTTCAACGGATTCAACAATCACGGCCAGCCATCCGTTTTCCATTAAAGTGAAATTCTGGTAGGCCGGCTTATATTTACGGTATTTTATGTTTTTAAATACTTTTTTCTTTATGTCCTCAGTAAAAAACGCGGGAAGACCTTCGTTTATCATTCGAGTAAAACTTGTTTTATCCTTTTCACTCACTGGAATAGAGTCATAATCTCTGTTGATTTTTTTCGCCAGCTTCCCCTCAGGAGAATAGATATTTATCTCGAATTTCTCCGGATAGCCAAAATAAATGAAGTCATTATCTGCCAGCATGATTCTGGCTTGAGGTTTAAATGCCAGTGAGCTGTATGATTTGGCAAGAGATTCTGCTATTGATGATGCATCCATTCCTGTGGGCATAGGTGTTTCGATTATATCTTTGAAGAATTCCACGATTATGTTGAATTTGTCATCAAACAGGCCATAAAGAAGGATTTGCCTCATGGCATTTTCTTCCTGAGCCATTTGCCACTTATACGCGACAATGAGTCCCTTTGAATTGATATTAAAGTTCATGTATCTGTCCTGTAAACGTATCTGTCTGAGATATTGACCATTCTTATCAAAAAAAGAAATTCTTCGGCTTGATCCGTCAACTATGTACAGGTGGTTATCTTTGTCAAATCGAGGTAAAGAGAAACTGCGAAACTCCCCTGGCCCCTGGCCTTCTCTGCCGATGGTGAGGAGATATTTGCCTTCAGGATCGTATTTCTGGATTCTGTGGTTATCTGAATCAGCGACATAAAAATTCCCTTCATCATCAGTGTTAAAAACAATGCCGCTGCCAAACATATAATTTTCATCTCCCTCAACCTCTCCTATTGTGAGTTCCTCTTTAAAGACAATCCGCATTTGATGTACGGGCGTCTTGGGGTTGGAAACGACAATTACGTCTTCAGATTTTTGAGTTGAGGAATTCTCTAAAGTAGTTGTTTCTTTTGGGAGGCAGATTATAGCAAATAAGATCATAAAGATGAAAACTAAAAAAAGAATAAATTTTTTTGTCATTTTGTTCCCCCTTTTGGAGCTTTTTATCCTATGTTTATATCCAAGGAGACTCGCACCTTTATTTTAGGATGTGAGTGATTGTCTGAACTCTACAAAGTGCTTAACCTTTTCCTTGCATTATTCAAATATTCAACCGAGTGAGCTTTCATTCCAATAAAGACAAATACCTTTTGAAAGACATAATGATGAAGGTAATAGAGACTATAAGAGTGGGCAGGACTATTAAATAATAGGATTTCATTTGCAGCTTCAAGGGTTTGACATCCATTTTTTTAAATGTGATCCAGAACGCGATTCCCAATGGTGTCAGGAGCATGACTGCTGCGAATATGTTGTGGGGAAGCACGGTCAAAGCGGTATCTGGGAAGGCTTTTCCCGGGTCCCAGCCGGTAAAGATCATGTATATGATTTGCGAACTTGTGTAATAGATGTAAAAGAAGAAAGAAACCCCAATAATCCCTATCAACGGTGAAGTGAATGAAACGCTCAAGACTATGGAGATCAAAAACAATATAACCAGGTTAAATCCGGCTATCCAGATGTTCTGGTACACAGAGAAAATAGTCGAAACAGCAATCAATACCAACAGAATCGCCAAACGGGGAAGGATTTTATACATCAGTATCTGAAGCCTGGAGAGAGGCAGGGAGAACAGATACTCGAATGCCCTGTCCCTCTTCTCTGATTGGAAAATGGTCAATCCGGCAGCGAGCGGGAAGGCAATTGTGGTCATAAGAAACATGAAATTAAAGATCTCCGAGAGCATCCAGCCAAAATGAATAATGATTTTATCCAGTGCATAACCTAGAGGAACACCTATAAACAACAGCAAACAGAGAATAAGTGTTTTTATAGAATTGGAAATCTCTTTTTTAAGCATATTCGCCTCCGATAAAAGCGCTGACGATTTCAGTCAGGTTCAGGTCCACGACTTCGCCATCGATTTTGTCCTTGACCTTTTTTTCGTAGGGATAGATGAAGAATTCGGAGTGGTCTGAAAAATCGATCTGGGACAGCACAGGAACAGCTTGGGGGGACGTTGATGAAATGATTTTTTTGACTTTTGCTTTCAAATCATCGATTTTTTCATCGACAGCAATTTCCCCGTGTTTCAGCAGAATCACCCGCTCCACTATGTGTTCGATATCATGGAAATTCAGGTTGACCATGATGATGGTCAATTGGCGTTCAGACTGGAGTTGGATCAGCTGTTCGAGGAAGATCCTTCTCAGGTAGGCATCGATGGAATGGATAATCTCGTCTACCAGGAGAATCTCCGGTTCAGTGGAGAGTATCAGGCTGAGATGAAATATCGTCTTCTGACCGGTAGAAAGCTCTTTGATTTTTTGATTATGATTGATTTTTGTGTTACGGATCAGAGAATCATCGAATTTATCTAAATTGTAAACTGACTTATGGAGATCGATGGATTGAGCGACTGTCAGGCTTTCATACAGGCTGAGAATATCCGATATGAAACCGATTTTGCGCCTGTGATCCGGCCCCATTTTTTCATCGAATAGTATTTCTCCTCCTGCCGGCCGCAAAACTCCTGCAATCAACCGCAGCAAAGTACTTTTACCAACTCCATTGATCCCGGTGATCAAGCAGACTTCACCTTCGGGCACATCGAGATGGAAGTTTTTAAATAACTTAAATTTTCCATAACTGAAGGATAGATTTTTAATGCTTATCATGGTTCGCTCCTCCATGTTTTTTTCGACCTATTTTCCTCTTGTTCTCATAGCGTTAGATGCCCTGCGGACTCAGGAGGTCGCAGAACATTCGAATAGGCACGCCTTTGCTTATTGACTATCTCTTTACGATGTTTCTTTTTGGAGCTTTCTCTCCGCTTTATCTTTATACTGCAGACGGATGTACAGGATGAGGAGCATGAGTGGACCGATGAGCAATCCACCAAAAAGGAACAGTATTTGACGTCCTTCGCTGAATCCCAATTCCATGGCCCATTTGGCAGAGATGAACGCGCAGACGACATTGCCACTGATTAATGCTTGAGTCATGATCCCTCCTTTTTTCTGGTATTTATCTCCTGAGTGATATCCTCCAAAGAGTATCCCATATCCGTAACCTTGGAGATATACTCGTCTGTGGCTTGCTCAAAGAGCTCCCGTCTTTCCTTCTGAATCTTCTTCCCGTCAAACTTAACAAAGTATCCGGCCCCAGGACGGGAAATGACAAATCCCTCCATTTCAAGCTGGTAGTAGACTTTAATAATGGTGTTGGGGTTAATCTGGAGTTTTAATGCCAGTTCCCTGATTGACATCAACTGATCCCCTTCTTCCAGTCGTCCGGAAAGGATAACCAGCTTGATCGCTCTTTTGATCTGTTCGTAGACGGGGAGTGCGGATTTAACATCCACTTTGATTTCAAAAGGATTGAGTTTTTCTTCTCTCACTGTTCTACATTAATATAACAGTAAATCAGTTGTTTGTCAAGCTAAAAACAAAAAAAATTTAAATAAGAAGGGAAGGAAGCTGTTGAAAAATTACTTCAGAATTCACAGAACCTTGAAAGGATGAAGGATCTCATTACATTCAAGCCATCTTCAAACAATTTTTGGATGTCATTGCGAGCGAAGCGTGGCAATCTCATAAAAAAGACATCTTCATTAAAATCAGCAAATAAATTACTCCTTGATTTAAAGAAAGATTTGCATTAAAAGTAATAGCTGATTTTCCAGAGAGTCTTTTCATGGTTGATATCGATTTCTCAGAAAAGGACCTGAATCCTGACCTCCCCAAGATCGGCTGGGTCTGCACCTACACCCCAGAGGAAGTCATACACGCCGCAGGCTTCCATCCTTTTCGTATCCTTGAGGAAGA
>JASFPJ010000306.1:0-4286 GCA_050116035.1 Candidatus Aminicenantota bacterium
TAACCATTTACGGAAATCATCCACAGCAACCTTGGCCTGTTTGATATCGGGGATGAGGTCAGGATGGTCCGCGCTCAGGCGCTGGGCAAGATTATCCAGGAACACGCTCTCCCTTTTTTTCAATCTGATGCCGAGAAGCCAGAGATCTTTCGCTTCCTCGGCCAGGTTATTTTTCGCCTGTTCCAGAACCTTTGGGATGGCTTGAAGATGCATTCGAAAATCATCGAGCGCCTCCTCCGAAAGAGGAAATGTATACTTCCAGAGGCAGAGCGTCCCATACCGCCAGGGGCCTTCCAGAGCGGGAACATCTGATGGAGACCGGTAATAGACTGAATAGAAACATGGATTTCGCGACCAGGGACGGAGAACTCTGTGGTCAAAGTCCAATCCGTTCATCTCCGCCCGGACGATGTGATAGTCCACCTGCTGGGAGATAGGCCATGAGCTGGGATTGATTCCAGCCAGGCGGTCTTGAAATTCCCTCAATCCAAGCCTCTGTTTCTCCATCGCGGCCGCAGTGTAATCAGGAACACAATCAACAATCTCGGGTTTCTGGAATTCACGCCATTCCTCGAATAATTTGACCAGGTTTTGATAATCATTACTGGACACAACGTCTCCTTTTTCTTCCTGTGGAGTGCAGCCAAAAAATGAAAAAATTATGAAAAGAATGAATACTCCAGAGAAAAGATTGTGTTTCGTCATGATGCTCATCTCCTTTTTACTTGACCTTGGCTTTTAGTCTATCGGGATTTCATTATTTGTCAATTGCACACAATCTCTTTGACTTCTACTTCATCGCCCTGATAATGACGTTTAATACCCCATCATCAGGCGTCATGGTTTTTTTGAAAGGCGTACATCCAGCTGTAAATTCTCATTTGACTCTGCCGTTTTCTGCGTGGTAAATTCAGTCAAGTCAGATTATCAGTGGCTTCAATGAAGACTTCTCAACGGGAGGCAAACATGAAAAAAACATTTAAATCTGTACAAATTTTTCTTCTCATTTTAATTTTAACAGGCTCCTCTTGCATGTTTTCCAATGCGCAAGCGAAGCCCGATTTTTCCGAAGCCATCCGAATGATTGACACATGGCTCGAGGCCCAGCGCGATTATGACCATCTGCCTGGCATATCGGTGGCCATTATCACAGATCAGGAATTACTCTGGAGCAAAGGCTATGGAATGGCCGATCTTGAAAAAGAAGTTCCCTCATCTCCCGATACTATCTACAGTATCTGTTCGATTTCCAAATTGTTCACGTCAGTGGCAATCATGCAGCTCCGCGACGCTGGAAAACTCCGGCTTGATGACCTGGTTGCGGATCATCTCCCCTGGTTTAACCTCCAGCAGCAGTACCCGGACACTGGCCCCATAACCATAAGATCCCTTCTCACTCATTCTTCCGGCATTCCTCGTGAATCGGACTATCCCTACTGGAATGGACCCGATTTCCCCTTTCCCACCACAGAGCAGGTTAAGGCTAAGCTCGGCACACAGAAAACCCTCTACCCCCCTTCGACTTATTTTCAATACAGCAACCTCGGATTATCTCTTTTGGGAGAGATAGTGGCAGAAGTCTCGGGAATGCCTTATGAGCAGTACATCGAGGAAAACATACTGGAGCCCTTGCGACTGGCCGAAACGCGCACAAAACTTCCGGAATCCCTGTGGAGGGGAAAATTGGCCACTGGATACTCTGCTCTCAAGCGAGACGGCACCCGCGACATGCTTCGCTTATTCCAGGCCAGAGGCATCGCCGCCGCTGCCGGCTTTTCCTCGACAGTCGAAGATTTGGCCCGGTTCGCATCCTGGCAGTTCCGCCTTCTGGAAAAAGGAGGGGAAGAAATCCTCAAAGCATCCACCCTCCGTGAAATGCAGCGTGTTCACTGGGTGGATCCTGATTGGCAAACGACATGGGGGCTGGGTTTTTCAGTCAGGGAAGTGGATGGCCGGACAATGGTCGGTCACTCAGGAGGTTGCCCGGGCTACCGGAGTATTCTGAATATCGATCCTCATAAGAAACAGGCTTTTATCGTCATGATCAATGCCGGCGGTACCTCCCCTTACAAGTATGCGACAGGTATGAGAGAAATCGTGAAGAAGGTCACTGGCAATGCTAAACAGGAAAAAACAAGGGTTAACCTCGAAGCCTACACAGGGAATTACAATGCACAGCCTTGGGGGGGAGAGACAGCCATCCTTCCATGGCAGGGTAAACTGGCTGTATTCGGGCTGCCGTCTGAAAATCCATTCAGGAACCTGACACTGCTGAAACATATTAAGGGCGACACGTTCCGCCGTATACGCAGAGATGAAACTCTCGGCGAAGAAGTGGTGTTTGAGAGAGATGAGACTGGAAAGGTCATCCGGATGTGGCAGCATAGTACTTACTCGGAAAAAATTAAATAATATCAAGAGGAGTCATATTGGACTGCTTTTCCTGAAATCGACTCCGATATTTGGAAAAACCACTTGTACCGGCTTTTTTGAGATTGTCTATAAAAGATAGGCTGGGTAGAAGAGCTATTGAATAAAACAGTGTATAATTAATTATTTTTTGTCTAAAAAAAACACCAAACTCGATGCAAGCTTTGGCTTTTCAGCTGCATTTTACTACATTTAATCCTAGGTGCTTTGTAAGAGGATTAAAATCCTGATCATCATGCAAAAGAGATATGTTGTAGTTAATGCAGAATGTTCCGATTATGATATCGATGGTTTTGTGAACAGTCACTCCCTTCTTCCTAAGAAAGCGATAATTTTCTGCACTCTTAATAGCTAACTCTTGACCCAGCATCTCCATGAATCGAAAATTTGATAATAACTCTTTGGCTTTATGAAAGTCACTGTCGCTTTTGAAACCCTGAAGAACTTCAGCCAGGATGAGATCCCCAACAATGATGATTTCCCTCCCAAGAGCAGAATCCAGCCAATCGGTTTGAGGATTGATTATCCCGTTGAAGTAGCCAATCCAAACAGATGAATCAACCAGGATCATTTGTCAGTCCGCATCTTGTCCAAATCGCCGCTCCATTTAAGTTTACCCCGGAAATTTTTCACTTTTGCTTGTCGGCTGAATTTGACAAGTAGTCTCAAACCGGCTTCAATAGCCGCTTTCTTTGTACGAAATCCAGAAAGCTTAAGAGCCTCTTTCATGAGTTGATCGTCGATCACAACATTTGTCCTCATCTCAGTCTCCTATGTGTATAAATCAATCATATTATACACATAATTCTTCATAGAGACTAGAGATTTTTTTGTCTTTCAATACAAAAACGAATGAGTAAGTGGAAATATCTCATAATAATCCAGGTTAAAAACTAATAATAGAATGTCGTGATATTTATACGTTTTGCGAAATTATTTATTCTGAGTCAGTCAGCCAGAAAAAAATCAGATTCGATCAAAAAAATGAAAAAAAGACTTGACATATTGTTAAGTTATCACTATTATTAATTTGAAAGTATTATCAAACTGACAATAATATTAAATTGTTATTATAAACGATGCAGGAGGTGCTGGATTGAGTACTCCCACTGATGCCAACAAAAAATTTCAGAAAGAATTAAACTCTGGCACGGCCGCCCTGGTGCTTTTGAGCATTCTGGCCCGTGCCGATGAGCCAATGTACGGGTACCGGATCGCCAAGGTCATGGAAGTGGATGGGGAAAACGTCCCGATGATGAAACAAGGCGCACTCTATCCGGTTCTGCGGTCGCTGGAAGGCAGCGGATTGCTGGAAAGCCATGTCGACCCTTCTGTCTCCGGGCCGCCGCGGCGCTACTACAAGATCACAGAATCCGGCCTCGAGATATTAAAGAGCTGGACACAGATCTGGGACCAGACAAAATCTTTTGTGGACGGGATCCTTAGAGGGAAAACCGATGTGTAAAGATGTCAATGAATATTTAGCCAAGCTGAGAAAAGAGCTTGAAGGCGGCGACGCGGCACTCCTTCAGGATGCTCTCTCGGATGCCGAAGGACATCTGAGGATGGCTCTCGAAGAAGCTCTTTCCGGTAAGCCCAGCCTTTCCGAGACAGAGGCTATGGCGTCTATCATCGAGAATTACGGCAATCCAAAAGAGATCGCGTCCGCTTACCGGGATATCGAGTCCCGGACATCCCCGACTCTGTTTATTTCCCGAACGAAGGAAACGCGGTCCTCATGGGCGCGGTTCTTTGGCGTTCTGGCTGAGCCCAAGGCATGGGGCGCATTCTTCTACATGCTTTTGTCTTTTATCACAGGCTTAGTGTTCGGCGGTTGGGCACTGATTGCCGGAATC
>JASFPJ010000307.1:0-4279 GCA_050116035.1 Candidatus Aminicenantota bacterium
CCAGACAGGAAAGGTCTTTCTCACGCATACTTCCCTGAGGGAAAAATATGTGCTCCGGATGGCCATTGCGGCGAGAGCGACTCAAGAGCGCCATGTCCGGGAGGCCTGGGAGCTGATCGCATCCAAGGCAGCGGAGATCCTGAAGTGATACGGAGATCCTGAAGTGATTGGGCTTTATCCATTGCCATTCACAGTTGCGGTCAGGCCCTGCCGTCGCAGGATGGTATGTTTCCGTTTCTGATTGTTCGTCTTCCCATCCACTAAGGACTCTTCTAAGAAACGGCCATTATTTTTATTGAAGGGAGCGGAGGGATGAAATTAAGAGTAGACAGTCAGATTTTTAAGACCTTCCCCGAGTTAAACCTGGGGGTAGTTATTGCCAGACAGATTGACAATACTGGCTCAGTCGATGAGATTATTGAATTCATCCGAAAAAGAGAAAAAGAAATTAGAGAAAATTTCAACACTGAGACCCTCTCTCAGGAACTAAAAATCGAATCCTGGAGAAAAGCCTATTCGGCCTTTGGCGCCAAGCCGAAGAAGTACAAGAGCTCAGTGGAGAGCCTTTACCGCATGATTCTGAAAGGTGTTGATTTGCGGCCCATCAATAAAATTGTCGATATTTATAATTACATTTCAATTAAGCACATGATTCCCGCGGGTGGAGATGATGCAGCGAAAGTGGGTGGAGATGTCGTTTTACGGTTTGCCAGCGGAGACGAGCCTTTCACTGCCCTCAATTCTGATGAAACAGAAACCGTAAAAGAGGGAGAAGTCGTTTACGCGGATGACAAGGAAGTGCTGTGCCGCCGATGGAACTGGCGGGAATGTGATAAGACAAAAATGACAGAAGAGACCAGAGACGTTGTCCTGGTTGTGGAGGGGCTTCCGCCGATAAAGAAACAAGAAATGGCTGGAATTCTGGATGATTTTAGACAGTTGATCATCAAATACTGCGGAGGCGAAGTGAAGACCGTTGTTCTGGATAAGAATATTAGAGAAACAGAAATTTAATCGAGGACAATTTCAAAGCATTTTTGAATGATCATCACGAAAGAAAAAATCTTGCACTCAAGCTTTAACGCACAAAAAGAGTGAAGGAAGGCGTACCGTGTTTCAGACAGAAATCATACTTTTTTTACAGTCTTATGCTTCCGGTTTTTTAACTATCTTTTTTAAGTTTTTCACAGAGATAGGACGGAGTTCATTTGTCATTCCCATAATGCTTGTCATCCTTTTCGGTGTGAGCTTTAGATCGGGTTTTGTTTTGGTTCATCTTGTTCTCTGGAATGGCATCATCACAAATTCTTTAAAAGAGCTTTTTTCTCTTCCCAGACCCGCTAATGTGGACTCAAACATCCTACTCCTTGGTGAAAACTTTCCAAATCCGACTCCTTTTACAGACATGGGAGCTAAAAGTTTTTTTGGCAGATTGCCTCAGAATGTTGTTGATTATTTAAGAGTCAATAGAATCGACAGCTGGGGCTTTCCGTCTGGTCATTCCAGCATGGCTATCGCTTTGTGGGGTTCCATCTCTTTGTTTTTTAAAAAGATATGGGTCTGGATCATCGCCGGGATGATGATTATTTTCATTCCTTTATCCCGGATGTATCTCGGCAGGCACTTTCTTGCTGATGTTATGGGTGGCCTGCTCTTAGGTTTTCTCGTTCTTCTGATCTTTTACAATCTCGTTTTCAAGAAAGAGAAGTTAATGATCTTTCTTTTTGAAAAACTCGGAAAAGTTCAACTTGATTTAAAGTCGATTCTGTTCTTAACTTATTTTTTGATTGTTCCTTTGCTGCTCCTTTTCGTACCAAAGATAGATCCTGAAGACACTGCAACCATTCTTGGGCTCAATCTGGGCTTTTTGCTCTTGTGGTTTCGGGGAATACCTAAAGATTCGGGTAAAATTTGGCAGCGGATGGCAAGGGTTGGCATTGCATTTATTTTCTATTATGGAATCAGCGAGGCTTTAGAAAAGGGAACGGGCCTTATTTTCAAAAATGACCTCGGTCCAGTTGAGTTTATAAGGCAAACTCTGACCATTTTTCTTATTTTTTGGGGTTCGACAGAAATCAGCATAAAACTGGGATTTTTCAGACGTTAACTTACATACTTATTGAAGGACTCCTTGTCTGTTTTATTCATAAATTTCAGTGCTTGAGCGGAGGACTCCTTCTGGGTCGATAAACCGCACATAGAATCCCCAGCCACCTCCTCCCTGAAGAACCTTGACCAGGAGTTTATTCCATCCTTTCTTCAGTATGACAGGAATTGTGTCCTGGTCAGGGTAGGCGCCGCGATAGGCCGGGTTTGTATGGATGAGATTGTCGTTTAACCAGATGCGGACACCGTCATCGCTTCCGATGAGCATTTGCGCTTTCCGGTCTTCAGGCGAGAAAACATACGTCAGGCCGTAAGCGATGGTCTGTTCATTCGGTTCGAGAAGTTTTTGCAGATTGATAAAGCCCGATTCTTCCGCCTGAATTCTTTTCCACTCAAGCTTAAGATTGTTTTTGCCTTTGTATTTTTTCTTCAGCTCAATCTCTTTCTCCGGTGGATAAGCGGTTTGAAGATAGGTCATATCTGGGGCATCAAAAGGACCGATGAGGGTCCACTCCTTGATAAAGCGGCGTAAAGAGGGAGAGCGAGTCATGCCCACAAAGGCCAGTTCCATCCCCTCAGCGCTGGCGGCATTGCCAGTGACCTGAAAAGTGATCTCATTCACGCCGGATTGGAGAAGAACATTGTTCAAGGTCAGTTTGTCGATTTTTTTATCCGGTGAGTAACCCTCAAAGGTTTCAGATTCAGTGGACAGGCTGGATTCTCCACCCTTGAGTCCGTAGATTTTAAAATTCCCAATCGATGGTCCCCTGAGAAAATAAAGCTCAAGGTTATAATGTTCACCGAATTCTACAGAGAATGTCAGACTGGCCTGTGTACCCTCATGCGCTTTTTCGGTCATCAGAACGGGATATCTGCTTCCAGTCTGGTTGTAGTGAGATGTGAGTTGCTGCGAGAGGTTTTCCGCCTTAAATTCCATTCCAGAGAGTTTGTCTCTGAATGTCGTGATTTTCTCCTTATTTATCTCTTCCCACTCTGGAAGGACGAAACCACGCGGAGACTCCAGAGCAAAGGGAAGCCTGTCTTCCATCGGAGGGAGAACCGGAAAAGGCTTATGGGGCTCACTCTGATACCAGTAGGCGACAGAGGAGAAATAGTCGGAGCGGTTATTGGCATGGCCGTGTTCGATCGTGACACGGATGGATTTTTTAAACGGAATGGGATCGGGGACATGAAAACGGTAGACTGTTGCTTTCGAACCGGTTTTGAAATCAGGTTCCTGAAGAGGACACCCGTAGAACGGATTTTCATCCTCTCTCATGCCCCAAGCATCGGAGAAATAGTCTTCAGAACCTGTTCCGTAGAGGGAGGGTGTTTTTTCACCATCCACATAGATCATGTCATCGCCTTCTCCCCACCATCCCATGGCTCGCTGAAGGATACTCAGGTTGCAGCCGACATAATGGCCGTGGCCGGTGGCATCGAGGAAGAGGTAGTTTTTCAAAGGCTGACAGGGGATTTCCTGACGGTACTGGGCGTGGAAACAGGGAGTATCCGAGGGAAGCTCAGGGAGCTCTCTGTAATCGATATAGTAGTAGAAGGCCCCCACGGTTCGAGTCCCTTCGTTTGTCGCCGTGATCCGGGCAGATTTCTGGAAGGGCATATACCAGTAGCAGTTTCTAGCTCGTCCGTTAGAGGAACAGTTTATAGGAAGCGAGCTGAAGTTGCGGTTCAGGCCGTGTCCCACACCAAAAAAATCTCCGATCGGGGCTTCGACAGAAGGTGATTCTTCTCCGTCCCAGTACATTCTCAGGATGATCTTCCGGCCGTAAAAGGGCTCAGCGGAGATGGTGACCCATATGTGGTGGATGGCGGCCGGCCCTTTAATTTCTGCAAGAACAGCGGTTTTTCCCGGCTCTATGGATAATCTGTCATTGTTTCCTCCTGTCCGGTCGTAGGAAGAGATGCGTTTGGATGTGTAGTTTTGATGCCTTCCCAGTTGGCTCAGCAGGTCCTGATTTTCTGCGGGAACAAAACCTGTGCTCATCTGGAGAGAAGAGAAGAAAAAGAGAAGAAAAATCCCTGTTTTCAGGAAGCTTTTCATCAGACCTCTCCTTTTTAGGTTTTTTTTATTTGGTTCTCTTCCATATTGTGTGTATTGTTATCAAAAAATGACCTGCACAAAATGGAAGAAAGCTTTTTACTTAATTTTATT
>JASFPJ010000308.1:0-4278 GCA_050116035.1 Candidatus Aminicenantota bacterium
TCATCCATCTTGATACTCCTCATTCAATGCTAAGGGATTTCCTTTGCATGAGGCTTTTTCCAATTCTTTCTTTAAATAATCTCTACCCCGGCTGATTCTTGCCTTTATGGTCCCGAGTGGACTTTTGAGCATCTGGGCAATTTCCTCCTGGGAAAAACCCTCGACATCCTTGAGAATCACAGGAATCTTGTAGCGGGGATGCAAAGAATTCAAGGCTTCTCTGAGGTTCGAGAGCAATCCCGAATCAGTCGGATTGCTGGCATAAGCCTCCATCGGAAGGTTGTTCTGAACATCATCGAGCGAAACAGCCGCATATCTCCTCGCCTTTTTCATCTCTGTTTTGGCCAGATTCGAAGCAATGGTATAAACCCATGAAGAAAAGGGAGCAATCGGTCTGTACTTATTGGCTTTAAAATACACTCTCATAAAAGTCTCCTGAGATAATTCCACTGCTTTCTGGTAATCACCAGTGATCTTCCACAGGAAATTAACTATCTTGTCTTTGTATATCTTGACAATCTCTGCGAACGCCATTTCATCACCTTCCTGAATTTGGCGCACCAGCTCTTGTTCATCCATTCTCATCTTCATAAACCTTTATCCATCCAAAAAAGTTGCAACCTTGTTATCGTTTTTTTATGGATTCTTGCCTCGAGTGCCTTTACCTCTACATAATCAGTTTACCTGATTACTGTCGGTTAGACAATTCCCTGACGAGGCCTAAATGTTTCAATTCTAAGGGAATGAGACTCCAGAGATAAAAAGGGGCAAGCAACTTTTTTTGAAAAAGTTGCCTGTTGTACTCGCTCAATAATTCAGTACCGTTTTTATAACGTCATTGCGAACGGAGTGAAGCAATCCCTTAAGAAGAAATACATTTATTCCTAAGAGATTGCCACGCTTCGCTCGCAATGACACCAATGTAAGATTGCCGTATTACTGTCGCGGCTTGAGAAAATTAGGAACTTTCGAAAAAAGTAGCCTGTCCCCTTTTTTAATCTTTGGAGCTGAGTTCGATGATGGGATTTTCCGAATCGACAAGGTCTCCGGGAGAGGCGAGAATCTTCTTCACAAAGCCCTCGATGGTGGATTTTATCTCGTTTTCCATTTTCATGGCCTCCACGATAGCCAGCGTCTGATTCTTCCGGACCTCATCATTCTCTGAGACATTTATTTTTATCACTTTGCCAGGCATGGGAGCTTTCACCAATAGCTCATCTTCGTGGGATTTCTCCTCGCCCTTTCCGAATTCATTTTCTCCTGCCTGGGATTCTTGCACGATAAACTGCTGTCCTTCAAGGGAAAGATACTTTTTGTCTGCATCACTGGCCAAATAGACCAGATGGGATTGCCCCTCGATCAAAATGGAAAGGGCGTTGGGTGAAATAAGCTGGATGTCCACTTCATATGTTTTTTCGCCATCCGAAACAACAAAGACATCGTCTTTTTTCTCAAGAGTTACTTTGCGAAGTTCATTCTCTATCACGAATTCGAATTCCACTTTACTTCCTTCCTCCCAGCCGCCATTTACCGAGAGACTGCCAGGGAGAGAAGACTTCTTTCTGCGCGTCCCCCTTGTTCACACCCGGAGCGGCATAAGTTTGATTGAAATTGTCGAAGGCGGAAGCGATCAAAACCAGTGTCAGACTATCTTCTGTCTTTTTTTCACTTTCCCAAGCGCCAAGGTGTTTTTCGATAAAGCTGGTTGTGGTGTTGCCCGCCTTGAACTGGGGATGGGCAATGACATCTTTGAGGAAACCGATTGTTGTTTTAATCCCCAGGATGACATAATCCTCCAGGGCATTAACCATTCTCTGGCAGGCCATTTCTCTGTTTTCTGCCCAGACGATGAGCTTGGCCAGAATCGGGTCATAGTAAATCGGAACATTGCTTCCGCTGAATATTCCACAGTCATGGCGGACTCCCGGGCCTTTGGGCTCTTTAAGGAAGAGAACTTTTCCTGAAGACGGGAGGAAATTATTGAGTGGGTCCTCTGCATAGATCCGGCACTCGATGGAATGGCCTCTCTGAGTCAACTCTTCCTGATCAAAGGGGAGCTTCTCTCCCGAAGCGATCAAGATCTGCTGGTGAACCAGATCCACGCCTGTTGTCAGCTCTGTGACAGGATGCTCAACCTGAAGACGGGCATTGACCTCAAGGAAATAAAATTTCTTATCCTTATCCAGGAGGAATTCGACTGTTCCGGCATTGTTGTATCCGGAAACTTGCATGACTTTCTTCGCTGTCTCTCCCATTCGCTCGCGAAGTTCGGGAGTCAACGCTTGAGAAGGAGTCTCTTCCACGATTTTCTGATGCCTCCGCTGGATAGAGCACTCTCTCTCAAAGAGGTGCACCACATTTCCATGATTATCAGCGAGAACCTGAAACTCGACATGGCGCGGCTCTTCGATAAACTTTTCCAGATAAACCGACTCATCGCCAAAGGCGGACTTGGCCTCTCTCATCCCTGCTTCAAGGGCGGATTTCAAGTCTTTCGGGCTGGAAACAACCCTCATCCCCTTTCCTCCGCCACCCGCAGATGCCTTGATCATTACCGGGTAGCCGATCTTTTTCGCTTCTGACTCAAACTCGGAGAAATCCTTGGGAATCCCCTTCATCCCGGGGATAATCGGGACTCCAGCCTTTTCCATTATCTGCCGTGAGCGGACTTTATCCCCGACAAGTTTCAACGCTTTGGAATTGGGCCCGATAAAAACGATGTTTTTTTTCTCACACAGCCGGTCAAATTCAGAATTTTCGGCCAGAAATCCATAACCCGGATGGATTGCTTCCGCACCTGCCGCGTGAGCCGTCTGGATGATCCCGTCCATATGAAGGTAGCTTTCCACAGCCGGAGCCGGGCCGATGCAGAACGCCTCATCTGCCATCTGCACATGAAGACTTTCCCGGTCCGCTTCTGAATAGACGGCCACAGTCGAAATGCCCATCTCCTGACAGGCTTTGATAATCCGGACCGCTATTTCTCCTCTATTGGCAATGAGTATCTTTTTAAACATTGTAATTTTTTCTTTTTTTCATTTTTTGGGCATCACTGCGATGAGCGAGACGAAGAAGCAATCCCTTGGATATATTGTCATTGCGAGCGACCAAAGGGAGTGTGGCAATCTCTTAAGAATATTAATGAAACATTCCTTTTTATGAGATTGCCATGCTTCGCTCGCAATGACATCACTATGAAGTTGCCAGATCATTTCGTTCCTCGCAATGACATACATTTACTTCCTGCTGGTCCTCCATATTAATGCGTCATTCAAATAAATCTCCTTCAACTTTTCGTTCATTATTTATCTTCTTTGACCCATTTGGGTTTTCTTTTCTCCAGGAAAGCGGCCATGCCTTCCTGGCCTTCCGGACTGATTCTCAGGTTAGCAATCATCTGAGCCGTAAACTTCTTGACTTCATCAAAGCTCATCCGGGTTGTTTGGTCTATCAACTCTTTGCAGGCGGCGATCGCTTCCGGGCCTGAAGTCAGGAGAAGATGGGCAATATCCAGGACAGTCTCTTCGAGCTTACCAGGCGGAACGACCTCGTTCACGAGACCGATCTCGAGGGCTTTCTGGGCGGAGATTCTCTTTCCCGTTAAAAAATACTCCCGGGATTTGCTCTCTCCGATCCGGCGCATCACATATGGAGAAATGGCTGCAGGGACAAGACCGATCTTCACCTCGCTCAAGCCAAATTTCGCATTATCAGAAGCCACAGAAATATCGCAGGCGGAAAGAAATCCATTCCCGCCTCCTATGGCTGTCCCGTTGACCATAGCGATTGTGGGTCTGGGCAATGTGTATATTTTATGGAGGACTTCAGCCAGTTGGAGAGATTCCTCCAAATTCTGCTCGTAAGAATAATCGATGATCTCCCGCATCCAGTTGATATCCGCGCCCGCACAGAAGGATTTTCCTTCTCCGGTCAAGATAACCACCCGGGCAGAGTCATCTGATTTGATCTTCTCAAAAGCGTCATCAATCTCCCCGATCATCTTGGAGTTGAACGCGTTGTGGACATCGGGCCGGTTGAAAACAACTCGAGCTATTTTATTCTCTTTTGAATAGATGATAGTTTCGTAGGCGGATTGAGTCATTTCACATCCTGAAAATCCCGACTTTATAATCTGGGATAGGCGCGTTCAGACTCATGGATATGCCTAATGCCAAAGCCTCCCGAGTCTCCAGAGGGTCCAGCACACCATCGTCCCATAACCTGGCTGTGCTGAAATAGGGGCTGGCTTCATAATCGTATCTCTCCAGGATGGGTTTC
>JASFPJ010000309.1:0-4240 GCA_050116035.1 Candidatus Aminicenantota bacterium
CAGGCTTTTTTTTTAATGCCTGTCCCCTTTTTTGTCTTACCAGAATATTATGTAGAGCAGGATAGTCACAGCGATCACGGCAATCCCCAGCCAGAGGACAGACGAGGCGGGCTTCATGTCGATGCCTCCTTTCGATGGGAGGGTTTTCGGTTCCGGAAGTGGCTTCAAGAGGGTGACGATCGCCATGGCCAGTATCAGAATGGCAAAGGTGATGGCCATTTTATTCAGGAAGACGATGTGTTCGAAATAGTTCAAATGGAGGATTCCATAAACCGGAACATTCAGTATTAAGGCTGTGATCGCGGCGGAAGACGGAGCCCGTTTGAATATCAGCCCGAAGACAAAAGCCGCCAGAATTCCTGGGGAGATATACCCTTGAAAATCCTGGATATAGTGGAAAATTCCCATGAGTTTCGGATGGCCGAGATGAGGCGCGATGAGACAGCCGATCAGCACGAAGGCGCAAGTCATGACGCGTCCGATCAATATCAGGTATTTTGGAGAGGCGTCTTTTTTAAAATGACGCTTGAAGAGATCCATGGTGAATATGGTCGATGCCGAGTTCAGCATGGAGTCGAGCGAACTCATGACCGCACCAAAAATGGCCGCGAACATGAAACCTTTCAAACCGGCGGGAATCAGGTTTTTGATCAAAAGAGGATAAGCCGCGTCGGCGGTGACCAGCTGGTCACTGTAGAGCTGGAGAGCCATGATGCCCGGGAAGACAACGATGAACGGAATCAACAGTTTCAGCCAGGCAGCAAAGATCACGCCCACCTGTCCCTGCTTTAGACTCTTGGCACCGAGGGTTCTCTGCATGATGTACTGGTTCAGGCCCCAATAGTAGAAGTTGGGGATCCAGATTCCGAGGAGAAGCGCAGTCCAGGGAATTTCGATGTGGCTGGCGGGAAGGACCATGTGAAGCCTGTCGGCATTGGTCTGAAGAAAGTTATCCACACCCCCGACAGCGATGAATCCGAGGACCATGGTGATTCCCCCGCCGATGATCAATGCAGAGCCCTGGATGAGGTCTGCCCACACAACCGCTTTAAGTCCGCCGTATGTCGTGTAAAACGCGGCGATGATCCCGATGATCCACACCGCTAATGTCAGGTCCATCCCGAAAATTGTGTGCAGGGTCAGACCTCCGGAATAGAGGACAGCGGCGATGGTGACAGCCACGTAGATGATCACCGTGTAAAAGGCCATGATGGCGCGCGGGACCGGGCTGTACCGGTGTTCGAGGAATTCCGGTATTGTGAAAATGCCGATTTTAAGGAATTTGGGCAGGAAAAAGACAGCCACAAAAACGAGAGTGATTGCAGCGATCCACTCGTAACTCGCCACAGCCATCCCGACATGTCCGGCGCTCTGCCCGGACATCCCGACAAACTGCTCAGTGGAGATATTGGATGCGATGAGCGAGAAACCGATCAGATACCAGAAAAGGCTTCGGCCAGCCAGGAAATAATCCTCGCTCGTTTCCTTCTTTTTGCGGCTTTTGTACAGACTGACTCCGACGACAAAACAGATGAATGCCAAGAAAAATCCGATATCAAGCCAGCTTAAATTCATGATTCCTGCCTTTCATTCGTGTTTATTTGTCGTGCTTTCCATCTTTTCCAGCGCCAGTATAAATAGACAGCCGGGAGTTGGTACATGGCCAAAACAATCGGCGAAAGGATGAACCAGAAAACGTTCATGATCGGGATAAAAAGAAAGATAAAGACAGCGAATCCCGCAAGAGATAACAGGATGCACGCCGCAAGCCAGAAAACTGAGTATATTTTTTTCACTCGCGCTTCCATAGTTTTCAGCCGGATTTATCCAAAGTCAGCATGAAGTGGGGGGTGTGAGAAGTTGATTTCTGTTCAGTCAAAATACTCACCAGGAGAAGCCGTAATAATATCCAAGGACAGAAATCTTATCCATTATCTGAAGTCCTGTCAATTTAATCCCTTTATATAATTTTCCCAGAGTTTGTTTATTTCAGGGACAACTCTTATTTTTCGCCAGCGAGTGATAAAAAATCAGGCAGTTATGAGTAGAATGAACGCTGGAATCCCCGCTTCAGGGACATAATTTCCACCGCGCAATTAATGATCTATTGTAATCCTATCCGTATCTAAGCATTCCTTCGAGTTTTGATTTCAACGATTCAATATCTTCGCGCATTGATTTATAAAAGGAGGGATCATATTCTCTGTGCTCCTGCACGAAATATTGGACTTCATTGGCTAATAGTTTGTTTTCTTCATGCTGTATTTTGAAACTGAGACTGAATAATTCATCCAAATATCGAATTGGTGATTTTTCACTCTTTCCTGGTTCAACCTTTTCCATGAATTCCGAAAGCGTATCCAGTATTTTAGTTAAAACAAGACGGTCTTCTTTTTTTTGATTTCCTTCCTGTTTCTTTTTTTTCATTGCTTGTTGTGTTCGTTCCGAATATGATTTAATCAGAAATCCCAAGCCTGCGCCTAGCAATATTAATAGAAGCTTTTCTTCCATCCGTCCCTCCGTTTTTATTTAATTCTTTAACTCTCGCGCCTTTTAGTCAAATCTTTTTTGAGAAAAAACTTCCCGGAAAAACCACTGAAATCATTTTCGTTTCAACGTCTTCAATATTTTTTTGACTTCCTCTTCTTCTTCTCCCCCTAAATACAGATATTTTTCGTAGTGAAAAATTGCTTTTTGGAAATCTTTTTTTGTCTGATAAATCTTCCCCAGTTCATAGTGGGATTCCTGATCGTCTGGCTCCAGTTTTGAGGCCTTCTCAAACTCAACCAGAGCTTTATCCTTTAAATTTTGCTCCACATACAGCATTCCCAAGGCCTTATGCGCCCTGAAAGACACTGGTCTTTTATGCACGATGACTGAGATTTTAAGCTTATCCTCTGATTTCTTTTTCTTTTCTCTACTCTTTTTTATTCCTTTTTCAGACTGAATGGCTGTCTTCCAGCAGTTTTCAGCTTCATCAAAGTTGTTTAATGCTGAATAAACACATCCCAGATTGTAATGACCCATAGCATCTCCAGAGTTTATTCTGATGACTTCTCTGTATGCCTGGAGGGAGTTTTCGTAATCCTGTATTTTAAAATAAATGTTTCCGATTAAGTCATAAGCATCCTTGAAATCTCCATCCAGCTCAACGGCTCTTAGAGCATATTTCAACGCTTTCTCTGGATTGTTGGAGGCATTATGAAGCTGTCCAAGGTTGTAATTCATCTCGGGTGAAATGTCGCTGATTTTTAAAAATTCTTGAAGTCCTACCATGGCCTCGTTCAAATTTCCAGACCTAATGAGGGATAAAGCTGTCTCATTGATTAGCTTAGAAATGAACTGGACGTCATTCTTTAATGTGTACACGTATTTGACATCGACTTTGTCTGTAATATCTTTAGTGAGTTCCAGTTTTTCTTCAATCTTTTGAGATTGCTCTTCTTTTTTCAGTGCATCCGTGGAATAGAATTCCGCGTTCAGGTCATATGGATTAAATTTCGTCACTTTTTTAAACAACTGGGAAGCTTTTTCAAATTCTTCCTGGTTGTAATGGATGATGGCTAAATTTCTTATGGCTTCAAAAAGATAAGGCTTCATCTCCAAGGATGTTTCAAAATTGAAAATAGCATTTTCAATTTGCTTCAGTTGATAATAGATGAACCCCGCCATGAAATATATTTCAGGTTGAGGACCTTCTTGAATAAGGGCATCTTGTGCCTTTTTTAGCCCCTGTTCCCATTTTTCTTCGAGTGTATCGATGTCCAACAATTGAGTGGTGCAGCGGGTCGGATCATATCCCCTCGCATAAGCTAAGGTGAAATGGGTCTCTGCTTCTGGAAAGTTGCCGTTTTCTTTGTGAACCAGTCCGAGGATAAAATTCGGCAGGCCAAGATTCGGATTTTCATTTCTTATCTCTGTTAAAATAGCCTGATGTTTTGCACTTCCTGGATTAAATTTTTTTGGAAGTCGCTTTATCAAAGCTTTTTTTTTGATCAAGACGTTAAAGGATGAATCATAGGCCGTACAGGTTTCAAATGCGTCTCTTAATTTGTTTTGATTGAAGTAAATATATCCAAGAAGAATATACGCATTGTGGCTGTCCGGGAAAAGAGAAAGTTCCTCCTTCAATGCTCTTATTGCCTCATCATATCTTCTCAACCGAAAATAGGCATATCCTAGACTGACTCTTATCTCTTTAATCTTGGGCTTGCTTTCAATGGCCTGCGTATAAAGGCGA
>JASFPJ010000310.1:0-4232 GCA_050116035.1 Candidatus Aminicenantota bacterium
CACCGCCTTGACATAGAATTTTTCCCGTCTCATCAAAAAGTTCGATTTCTTCGCTCTGCAGTACTTTTTTCTCCTGCCAGGCTTTTGTGTCCTCGTTAAAAAGAAAACGCTTCTGTTCGGCGAAATATCTCATCTCTTTGGCTTGGACGAACACTGGAAGCTCCTTCGAAAAAATTCCGATGGGTCTGTCTCCTTCGGGTTTCGATTTCAAAATAACCTTGACTCCGCCTTCCACTTCTAAATCGTTCGTATCGAGAGAAATGCTCATTTCTCCAGCAAAAATATCGCTTCCTTGGGAGCTTATCCTGGCATCATACGGTCCTCTTCCTTTGATCCAAAGAAGATCAGAATCTCTCTTTTTTAGGAGGCTATCTCCTTCAATCCACCGAGTCTCATCGGGATCTTCTGCCTGTTTCATAATTCGGGCATTCTTCAGTGCTTGAAACTCTGTTAATTCTCCTTCTTTATTGAATGTAAACTGAGATGTATCCGACTGAACCCGAGTAAATTCTCCGGTAGAAGAAATAAACTTAAAGGAACTGTTTCCTATCGCTTCAACTTCCTGGAGTCCTGAAACTTCCTGGAAGAATCTCAGTCTTATTTCTTTTCCTTCAATCTCCCGCCTCGCACTCCGGGCAAAGAGGAGAGATTGCCCCTGAGAAGAACGACTTTCTTCTTCCCCTTTTTCCTCATTTTCAAGTAACGCCCAAGCGTTTTTCTTTAAAATCACAGTTTTTATCTGTTCTCCATCCGGAAACAACTCGAATTCCATGACTTCAGCTGAGGCCCGATTTTCCCCATAAAAAAGCTGCACATCCCCTTCTATTTTTCCCTGCTGACTTATCTCATCATAATCAAGCCTCTTCCCGCTCACTCTGAGGAGTGATGAATCTTCATTTTTCGGTTCTATCAGAAGTCGGACATCTCCCTGAAGCTTCAATTTTTTCTGTTCCATCCGGTAGTCCATCTTCTGGGCAGACCCTGTGAGTCTCCTTGAAGTAAAACGGACTCCTTTATCCGTTCTGCAAATTTCTTTTTTGTTGTCAAAATTCAACAGGATGGATTCAACCACTAAATCTTTGAATTTTGCTTTAGCCTGATTCGTTGATTCAAACCAAGTCATATCCTTGTCATAGATGACTCTTCCTCCATAGAGGAAAACATCCTGACCGTCTCTTTCTTTAAAAAAGATTATTTCCACGCTTCCCTCTGCGTGATAGTTGTTGTCTTCCCCAATAAATTGCTCATCGGCTTTCACATTGAGGATTTTCTCATTCCCTTTAAATTCGGAATGATCAGGTTTCTCTCTTTTCTCAATTTTCTGCTGGGTCACCTCATCCGTCTTCACTGGCACTCGGTCCTGTCTCTGCAAGCGTATCAAGAAGTATCCCACGATTGAAACCAGAACAAGCCCGAGTAAAACGGCCACCGTGATTCTCATGGTTTTCACAAAACTCATTGTTCTCTTCTTGATCCGATTATTCTTTTTTTATGTCTTCGATAGAAAGGCTGAGTTTCGTTTCTCCGAGATACTCAGAAAACTGGAAGGAATAAGCCACATCGATTTTATCTCCTCTCTGGAGCCCTTGAGCCCAATCGACCCTGTCCCATCCCAGGGCTTCAAAAACCTTCTTTTCCTGTTTCAGTAAGAGCTTGCTGTGCTTTTGCTTGATCTTTTTTGGTTCGTCTGCCACTTCAGCGCCCTCGGTAAAAAAAACAGGCCTGGGATTTCCAACTCCGAAAGGAGAAAGAAGAAAATATTTTTCGAGGAAACTGGAGGTGATATCAGGAAATTCCAATTTTGAATCTATGACCACCTTCCTTTTCAAATCTTCATCGGATATTCTCTCGCTGGCTATGACATTGATTGATTCTTTAAATCGCTTCATGTTTTTTTGGGGAAGGACGCAGCCAACCGCCATGCTGTGTCCTCCATAATTCAGGAACAGATCCTTACACTCATCCATGCATTCAATAATCGGCAATCCACTGATGCTTCTTCCAGAACCGCAGGCTTTTCCGTCTTCATAGGTAAAAAGGAGAACGGGTCTGTGAAAAGAATCCTTCAGTTTCGAAGCCACTATACCTATGACTCCCCGATGCCACTCCTCACAACCCAATATCAGAAATCTGTAACGTTTATCCAGAGCTTTCCTTCGGATCGTATCAAGAGCCTGGTTGTACGTCCTTTCTTGGATCTTCTGTCTTTTGGAATTCAAGTTATCCAGATGAGATGCCAATTTCATCGACTCTTCAAGAGAATCAGTGAAAAAAAGGCGGACAGCTAGATCAGTCTCTCCCAACCTTCCCGCGGCATTAATCCTCGGTCCGATCCTGAAACCTACCCCCCCAACCGATACTTTACGACCTTTCAATCCACAAACATCCAGAAGGCTTGATAATCCGATGTTCGAAACTTCATCCATAGTTTCAAGCCCAAACTTAACAAAAAGCCTGTTTTCTCCCCTTAGCTCTGCAACGTCGGCGACAGTTCCTATGGAAACCAAGTTCATAAAGGAGGCCTCACAAGCCGATTGTTCTTCGTCCTCAAAAAGAGCCTGGATAAGCTTGAAAACAACTCCGATTCCGGCCAATTTTTTATCAGGATATCCGGAATCCAGAAGCACAGGATTGAGAATGGCCTTCACATCAGGCAAAGAATCTCCAGGGAGATGATGGTCTGTGATGATCATATCAATCCCTTCTTCTTTCGCTCTCTTGGCGAACGATACAGCTTTTATCCCGCAATCGACACTGATCACTAAATGCGCGTTTTTCTGCTGGACAATCTCGATAAATTCCTCCTTGATACCGTACCCATATTTCAACCTATCCGGAATGAAATAATCGACCTCTGCGCCTAAGGACTCAAGGGCTTGGGTGAGAAGCACAACAGAGAGAATCCCATCCACATCATAGTCACCAAAAATGATCACCTTCTCTCTATTGGAAATGGCCTGCTTAACTCTCTCCACAGCTTCTTTCATTCCTTTCATCAAATAAGGATCGTGGAGGCTGTCTAATTTCCCATAGAGAAACTGGTGAGCCACATCGACATTTTTAATATCCCTATTGATTAATATCTGCGCTATCTCTAAGGGGATCCCGAGTTCATGGGAAAGTGCTTTGGCCTCCGCTTGGGAAGGATTGTATACCCAGACTGTATCATTCATTGACATTTTAAATTTATCACAATCTTCCTAACTAAAAAAGAGAAAAGAACCCTTTTTTAAGAAGAGGGAATCATTCGTGGGTTTAGGGCTAGAGATTTTGTTTTTAGGGATCAGGTTTTATCCGGAAAATCGAATATAGACTGGATCACAGTTCAGCAGGCTCCAATATTGTTTATGCCTGATCCCTATTTATGATGTCAAGCTCTGACCTCAATTGACCAAATTGACTTTGTAAAGCCCGAAAAATATAATGATTGTGCCATGTTCGGAAGCCTCAGAGAAAAGCTCACTGAAACACGGAAAACATTTAAGGAAAGATTCGACGAGCTTCTTCGCAGCAGTTATAGCCTGGAGGAAACTCTGGATCAACTGGCTGAATCTATGATTCTGTCCGATGTTGGATTGCCATCCACTGAGAAAATTATTAATGCCCTAAGGGAAAGAAGCAAAAAAAGTGATTCCCTCCAGACAATCAAAAAAAACTTGGAGGATGAAATCATTCGCATACTTTCCCAATTTCCCTCCGAATTCAAAATTGATCATTCTCAATCAGTCATCATGATGGTCGGAGTCAACGGAGGCGGAAAGACAACATCTCTGGCGAAGCTGGCCTTTCAATTCAAACAGAAGGGAAGAAGCATCTTGATGGTGGCCGCGGATACATTCAGAGCCGCCGCTCAAGAACAGCTTGTATTATGGGGAAAGAAACTGAATATTCCTGTCATCAAAGGCCAGTATGGGGCAGATCCGGCTTCAGTGATTTTTGATGCCATACAATCCTTCAAGGCTCATTCTTACCATTTTCTTCTGGTCGATACGGCCGGAAGGATCCATACCAACACCAATTTAATGAATGAGTTGGAAAAGATAAAGCGCGTCATCTCGAAACAGATTGAAGGAGCCCCTCACGAGATTCTCCTCGTTCTTGACGCCAGCATCGGACAGAATGCGCTGATTCAGGCTAAGGAATTCCTGAAATTTTCTGGTTTAACCGGAATTTTCCTGTCCAAGCTGGATGGAACGGCCAAGGGGGGGAGCATTATCAGCATCGTTGACGAA
>JASFPJ010000311.1:0-4229 GCA_050116035.1 Candidatus Aminicenantota bacterium
TCAGAGGGTCCTTTTCCTCGTAAAAGAGATAATTGTCCTTTTGTTCGTAATCCCGGATAAAAAGCCGTCCCAGGCCGTCACAGCCCACGAACAGGCCGGCTTTGGGGCCGTAAGCGTGATGGATCAGAGAGGCGGCCCTGTAGTCCAGGTCTTTTCCAGCACCCAAGAGATACCCGGCGGCCGCTTCCGCCTCATCCCCGCCAGCGAGCTTGCGAACCCGGACAGAGCTCTGGATGCCTCCTTCAGAATCACCCAGTCTCATCGTCGTCAAGTGAAGGGTTCTCATGGGCAGAGTATTCAAGCATTCCACGCTACCCTGAGACACCTGCCAGTCCTGAAGCCGGTTGGCCCACAATTCTGGGCCAGTCCAGGGCCCATCGGGTGAAAACTCCCACTGGCTCCGGTATTCTCGCTTCTGAAAAATAGAACAGGAAGAAGATAGGAGGAGCAAGCACAAAAAAAACAATCCAACGCTCCTGAGAGACATTATTTGCAAGCGAAATCTTTTTTTGCTTTTTGCGGTTATGAGCATGGCCACCTCACCCTGAAAAGATAGCCTGAATATACCACAGCGACAATTGCCTTCGCAACGCTCCGTCCGATAGATATCTCGAAACGCAGAGAGGATTCTTCTTCAAGGCCTCTTTTCCGTGGCAGATATTATGTGGTACATTATCCAGGGAGAGATAATCAGATTTCTGTTCGATGCACTGTACACCGAGCCCTCCGGAAACTGTCCTGTTTAAGGCTTTGTTCACGAATCCAGGACTCCGTATTCAATCGTTAACATCGAGTGGAACTTATTCTCTTCCCATGCGTTTGAAGTAATAAAATCTCATATGACATAAGGGAGTTATGATATGACTCAAATCCGAGAAAACTCGATATCAGGAAACACTTGCCTCCCTTCTTTTCTTAAGAAAATCTTAAAGAAAATGACCGACCGGAAAAACATTCTCCTCCTGACTGGACTCACGGCTTTTCTTGTAGGAGGCATCTTATTCATTCGACTGCTTTCCATCCCTTTTGGATTCCTGTTTAAAGGGAGTTTCTTTTTATGTGTCGGCGGATTATTGCTCACTCTGTTTGTGCTGAGTCTTCGGCTTATGATTTCTAAACGAATCTGGAAAAAGGCTGCGGGCGCAGTTTTAATACTCATTCCGACCATCCTTCTGTTGATTATTACAATTGTTATCGCTGATCACCGCATTTTATTCTTTCAAGGCATACCACCCGATTTAACGAAAGATCAATGGCAGGAGGACCTTCAATATCTTGTGGAAAAAATGGAACAGAAGCATCCCGACTTGTATTCATCGATTTCAAGAGAAGCATTTTTTAAAGCGATCAAGAATATTGAGGAAAGAATCCCTTCGCTCAACTCTAATCAAATTATGGTGGAGTTCTTTAAAGTCATCGCCTTGCCTAATGATGCTCACTCCTTCCCCTTCATCATCTCTCCTGCCTACAATCTGCATCACTTTCCCCTTAAAATCTATAATTTTGATGATGGCTGGTACGTCACAGATGTCTGCAGGAAATATAAGGATGTGATCGGCTCTCGTGTCGTGAAGATTGGTGACGTGCCTATGGAAGAGGCATATGAACTCTACAAACCCTATTTGGCAGTGGGAAACGATTTTTCCAAGAGAGAACGATTTTGTCTGATAGGCCTTATGGCTGAGTGGCTTCAAGCTCAAGGCATCATTGAAAATATAAAAAAGGGTGCATTTACTTTTGAAAACGCGCAAGGCGAACAACAGACTGTTATGATAAAGCCTGAAAAACACTTTTTATGGCTGTATTGGTATATGTTTCGAAGGGTCGATAACAAAAGCTCACCGTTTGTACTGAATAGACGGCGAGATGCCTATGTGTTTGAATTCTTGGAGGAAAGTCAGACTCTTTATTTTCGGTTCAATGCCGTTGTTCGAGAGTCAGCCAAGGAGACGATTGAAGAATTCATCAAAAGACTTTCATCCTATGTGGATACTCATGATTTTAGCCGGATGGTTATCGACCTGCGAAATAATGGCGGCGGGGATGGCAGTTTAATCTTTGACTTAGTCGATTTGATCAAGAACAACGAAAAGATCAATCAAAGAGGAAACCTGTTCGTGATAATCGGAAGAAATTCACTGTCTGCGGCCGTCATGTTCGCCTCGATGCTTCACAACAACACGAAGGCCATTTTCGTAGGTAAGCCAACAGGGCAGGGACCCAATTTCTTCTCTGGACCAAATGGGATCACGCTTCCCCATTCGAAACTGGAATTTTGGCTATCCAGTCGATTGAATGAATCAAGTCTTTCGATGGATAAGCGACAATCAATAGAACCCGATATTCCGGTTCGATATATCTGTCGGGATTTCATAGAAAACAAGGATCCAGCCATGGAAGCTATCCTCGATTTTCAACCTTCAGAGATCGAATCAATTCAATTGGAGGATGAGGTTATCCAGAAAATTTGCGGGAGATATCTATTCAGTCCGCATCAGATACTCACCATTCAAAAGGAAGACAAATCATTGACGTTTCAGATTTTCGATTTCAACCCGGCCAGCTATAATCAAATTCAATCGCAGTTATATCCAATCTCCAGTAATGAGTTTTTAACTGATATCAGAAACATGACACTGCAACTTCCTGCTGATAAGAAAGCTAGAGCGACACGCTTAATTTTTAAATGGGGGAATACTCAAAGAGTGACTCATCGTGCTCCGGAAGGCTTCAAACTTCCGCTAGAATACATTTACGAAGGGAAAATGGCTGAAGGAGTGGAGCTTTTTGTGGAGAATAAGGAAGAATACATTAGGAGTAATCCGAGTCTAGAAACCAGTTTGACAATTTTGGGATACAGACATTTGCGAAAAGAGGAATATAATAACGCCATTCCAATTTTTAAGCTGATTGTTGATATTTTCCCCCAATCGTCAAATGCGTATGATAGTTTAGGAGAGGCATATATGCTGAATGGAGACAGAGAGCTGGCCATTATTAACTATGAAAAGTCGTTCGAACTGAATCCTGACAATACCAACGCTGTAAAAATGTTAAAGAGGCTTGAAAAAGAAGATTGATTTTGATTCCAGACAGTGGAAAAACCATTCACTTTTCAAAATAGATTGTTATCTTAAATGTATCCCAGTTCCTCATTAAGAAAGATACGATGAAAATTCAACTCGCTCCGACTGGGCAGACGGGGACAATTTCTTGCGGAGATAGTTGTAATCAGGACAAAGTTCGGCTCTAGCTATCGCTTTTTAAACATTTGGATTTTTTTGGAAATCCTTCGCTTTCAATAAAGGCTCATTCAGCGGTGGCTTTAGCGCGCTCATCCTGGGACATCTTGGCCAAGCGCTCAACTTCCTTGATGTCTAATCCTAATCCTTCGGTCACGCGGCGTCCGTATTCAGAGTCAGCTTTAAAGAACAAGGCCGCCTGACGCATCTGAATGCGTTTCTGTGCACCCTTAAGATGGTCCACGATATTGCCGATCAGGTGATCCCTGTCTTCATCGGTCATTACCTTTCGATACAGGTCACCAGCCTGTTGGAAGTCATCGTTGGGATGGGAATAGGGTTGACGAGCCGCTTGTCCTGTAACCTCAAAGGAAGGTTCTCCGGCAGTCGGATCTGGCTCAGGGCCTTCGAAACTGTGGGGCCAATAGTTCGGTCCGCCTCCCCCATTGTCATCCACACGCATGAATCCATCACGCTGATAACTGCTCTCCGGGGCATTCTTAGGCATATTCACTGGCAGCAAGTGATAGTTCGGCCCTAGACGGTGGATGTGAGTATCATGATAGGAGAAAAGCCGGGCTTGAAGCATCTTATCCGGCGAGGCAGCGATACCTGGCACAAGGTTACCGGGACAGAAAGCCGCCTGCTCCACTTCAGCAAAGTAATTGACAGGATTACGGTTTAAAACTAATTTGCCCACCTTGATGGGAGGGACTTCGGCGTGAGGCCAAACCTTGGTAATATCAAAGATATCCCAGTGATAATCTTTGGCCTGCTCAGGTGTCATAATCTGCATCTCAAGTGTCCAGGATGGAAACTCGTCCCTCTCGATGGCCTCATAAAGATCTTTCGTCGCGTGATCAGGGTCCTCACCGGAAATTCGTGTGGCCTCGGCTAGATTAAGGTTCTTTATTCCCTGGTCGGTCTTGAAATGATACTGTACCCAGAAATATTCCCCCTTGTCATTGTACCATTTGAAAGTGTGGC
>JASFPJ010000312.1:0-4201 GCA_050116035.1 Candidatus Aminicenantota bacterium
GATCAAGTTCACCGAAGCCCCTGGAGCTTCTCCTTCCATGAAGAAAATAGGAAGTGCCAACGGACAGGCAGGAGCCGTCACTTGGCACATCACCCTGCCTACCGATCCAATTATCACGGTTGTTGATGACGCTGGAAATGTGACGGTTTGCACAGACTGTCTTGTGCCGCCACCTCTGAAATAGAGAAAAGACAGCTAGATATTCATACAGTTTTGAAGGAGGGGACGCTGGGAGAGGCGTCTCCTCCTTTCTATATCAAAACAAAAAAAGCCATCAGTGAAGCCCGATGAGACAATTCACCAGTCAGTTGCGGCTGGCAGTATCCCTAGGCATGAGGGACGAAAAGTGATGTGGCGGTTCATTTCATTTGTAGGAGTCCTATCAGTATTCTTGTTCAGCTTAGCTGGCTGCATGTCTCTCGTTCAGCACCCTGAGGTGTTTGCAGAAGACTTTGAAAAAGGCCGTTTGGACCTCTCTCGATGGGAAGTGACTTCTGACGGTGACTTTACAGAGGCCATTGTTGATGTGGTTGATATTGTTCCAGGTGAAGGAACTGATTACCGGCTGAGACTCCGGGCGAATACCATTGGCACATCAGATCCATTAAAATACCTTGGCGTGAGAAGCAAAAAAACAGTGGATTTTAATACTGTAAAAACAATCTTATTCGACCTTGATTGGAACAAGCAGACCAACGGCTCTTACCTCACTGCCTCGTTTTACCTCTGTCCCGTAAAGAGTGACAATCCGAAGGAAGAGAGCGACTGGCTGAAGTTCGAGTATGTTGGCGTGCCACCCGGCCAAAATGTTCGCATTAATATATTGGCAAAGGCGGATGGAGTTGTTTATCCGCTTCATGCAGATTGGGGCCCACATGGTGAAAATGGCAGGCCACTCGGTCAACCGTTAGGACTTTCCAGCCATAGGATTAGCTTATCCCTGGATAAGAGCCGCCTGCGAGTTATCCAAGACGATGAGGAAATCTTCCCTCTGTCCAAACATAATCTGAATTTCACCACTGCATACATCTATCTCCAGATGAGCAGCGGCACTAATTATCCTTCGCGTGAGATCTACTTCGACAATATCATTGTCCGAAGTTTCTCCTTAGATTAGCTAATTTCCATTTCATAAATATTTAAGTAAACCATTTTAGATGCCCGTTCGTCTTAATATATAAATGCCTTTTGCATACAAATAGGAGGAATGGATATGAGACTCTTATCCAGGGCAGAAGAAATTATTCTCCTGGCCGTTTTCAAACTCGAAGGCCATGCCTATGGTGTGCCGATAAGAAACCAGATACATAAAGATATCGGCCAGTATTGGTCTTTTGGCGTTATTTACAAAACTCTAAAGAAGATGAGCACCAAGGAATATGTGAGAAAGATCGCAAGCCGCCCTGTCGCCGAACGTGGGGGGAGAAGCCGGTATTATTATGAGATAACCGCTCAAGGCATTTCCGCCTTAAAAGAGATTCGTCAAGTCCATTCTTCTGTCTGGAATAAGGTTAAACATCTCTCTCTGGAGAAAAAGGAAGAATAGATGGTGAAGAGAGTCGAGAAAGCCCCTCTTCTCCCGAATGTTTTACTCAGACTGCTTCTCAGAGGGGAAGACTTTCATGAGTTTTCTGACGACATCGATGAGGTCTACCAACAGATGATCGACTGCGGGCCGAAATTCAGGGCCAAGGCCTGGTATTGGTTCCGGGTGATCGAGTGCATTCCCAGCCTCATCATGGATAAGATTTACTGGAGGTACACGATGATAAAGAATTATTTAAAAATCGCCTTGCGAAATTTTCAAAGGCATAAAGGATATTCTCTTATCAACATCGCCGGGTTCGCTATCGGCATGGCCTGCTGTCTTCTCATCTTCCTCTATGTCCGCCATGAATTGAGTTATGACAGGTATCATAAGGATGTTGAAAGAGTATGCCGGATCGTTCAGGACATCCGAACTAAAACCGCAAACCGTGTTTTTGTTCCAGTTTCACCCATGGTGGCTCCAACATTGAAATCCGATTATCCTCAAGTGGAATACGCTGCCCGGGCATTTACCTTTACAGGTTCCCGGTTGGTCAGGCGGAAAGACACATTCTTTTATGAAAGCCGTTTCATGTATGCGGACCAGGAACTGTTTGATGTTTTGACTTTTCAGTTTATCCAGGGAAATCAGCAGGGAGCCCTGATCCGTCCGAATACACTGGTGGTGTCACAGAGGATGGCGATTAAGTATTTCGGCAGCGCGAATCCCCTGGGAGATACTCTGGAGATCAATCAGGAGGAATTTGAGATAACAGGGGTTGTGAAGGATTGCCAGGAAAATACGCATTTGAAGTATGATCTGATTGCTTCTTTAGAGACGCTCAAAGACTGGGAGGAGATGTCCAACTGGTATTCGACCATGTTCTATACTTATTTAAAGCTTAGACCGGATGTGAATATGCAGGAATTTTCCAAACAAGTCAGCCCTCTTGCCGATAAATATATCGGCGAACAACTAGAGAGCTGGGGATCCACTTATCATTACTTCCTGCAGCCGGTAGCCAGTATACACCTCCAATCTCATCTCCGCTACGAGACCGAGCCTCCAGGAAATCCTGTCTATATCACTATATTTTCCTTTGTGGGCCTTTTTATTCTCATCATTGCCTGTTTAAACTTCATGAACCTTTCCACTGCGCGCGCAGCGAACAGGGCTAAAGAAGTCGGCTTGCGCAAGGTTGTGGGCGCGCAAAAATTCCAGCTCATCGGCCAGTTTTTGGGAGAGTCACTGCTGGTGGCGTTTCTGTCGTTGGGCCTGGCGATGGTCATTGCTAGGTTTGCGATTCCCCTTTTGAACGATTTGACCGGAATATCCCTGAGCTTCGATGCGCTTCTGATGCCGGGCGTATTGTTCTCCCTCATCGGCGGTGCAGTCCTTGTGGGAATGGCTGCAGGCCTGTATCCCGCGTTCGTGCTTTCGGCTTTCAGGCCGGCTGTGACTCTTAAAGGAGTTCAACGGGCTGACTCTCGCGGTTTAGCCTTGCGGACGGTTCTTGTGGTCGTTCAGTTTGCGATTTCTGTCCTGCTGATTATCGGCACCCTGACCATGTACAAGCAGTTCAACTTCATGAAAAACCAGTATTTGGGATTTGAAAAAGAGCAGAAACTCATTCTCCCTCTACGGGGCGGGATCGACATCCAGGAGAATTTCGCATCGGTGAAAGACATGTTTTCCAAGCACTCCTCTATAACCGGAGTCACGGTTTCCTCCACTGTTCCGGGGCGAAGCGTGTCTAATTTTGCCGTCAGTCTGGTTGGAGAAGATGACACTAAAAACCAATCGATGTTCCATATGTATTTTGATGATGATTTTATCCCTAATTATGGAATAGAAATCGTGGCTGGACGAGCCTTTCAAAAAGAGATGAAGACAGATTTCATGGGTGCGTTTCTGATTAATGAGGCGGCAGTCAAAGCTTTTGGTTGGAGTCGTCCTGAGGAAGCGCTCGGAAAGCGGGTGAGAACAGGGCATGGAGGCCGGGTGAATCCGATCATCGGTGTGACCAAGAATTTCCATTACCGCGGACTCCAATCTGAGGTGGAGCCACTGGTCATGGAATTTTTGCCCTGGATTTTCAGGTACATCACTCTCTCCATAGATATCACTGACCTGAATGAGACTCTGGCCTTTGTCAAGTCTCAATGGAAGACTTTGTGGCCGGGTTATCCTTTCGAGCAATTTTTTCTGGATACAGACTTTGACCGTCAGTACCGAGCGGATGAGCAGATAGGGAATGTATTCGGAATCTTTACTTTTCTGGGATTATTCATTGCCTGCCTGGGTTTGTTGGGATTGGCTTCGTTTACAGCCGAAAGCCGGATCAAAGAAATCGGGATTCGAAAAGTTCTTGGGGCCTCGGTTGGAGGTATTGTTCTCATGCTCTCCAAGCAGTTCACAAAATGGGTTCTGTTGGCCAATTGCATTGCCTGGCCAGTCGCGTATTATTTCATGGACAGATGGCTGAAAAATTTCGCCTTTCGCATCGATATCGGAATTTGGACATTCGTGCTGTCTGGAGTTCTTGTGCTGTTAGTGGCCCTTCTGACAGTCAGTTACCAGTCCATCAAGGCTGCCCTGGCCAATCCCGTGGATTCGCTGCGGTATGAGTGAAACGAAATAGACAGAATAGTCAGGTTGCATTAATCCTGAGAA
>JASFPJ010000313.1:0-4195 GCA_050116035.1 Candidatus Aminicenantota bacterium
CAGCAGTCTTCTTATGGAGTGCCTCCATTTCTTTCTTCGCCATCATCATTTTATCCTTGAATTCTGCATCGTGCCGCATTCCATCTATTTCCGCCAGTGTCACATTATTCCTGAGAACAACTTTCTCGGCTTCTTCCTTTGTATCCTCTACCCTTTTCATCTTACCTGGAGAAGCGACTGCATTCCCCTGAGAGAGAAAACTGGAATACTCACCACCATCACTGACATTCCCCACTTGGAATCCCGTGAGTAACGAATCATAGAGATATGAGTTCTTCAATACTTTGCTGGCTTCATCATCTGATAGTCCCTTGGTTTCGGTTAGATAATTGTGTGCGATTTCATAGTGATTATCCCCTTCCTGGACTTCCAAAGAAACCGGAACTCTGCTCTGAAGGTCTGCATTCTCTCTCTGAAGCTGTTTGATAATATCATTCTTTGAACTCAATTCCCTCTGCAGCTCTTCTATCCTCGCTTGCTCAGTCGTCTGTTCGCCTTCCTGAGCTTCTTCAGCTGCTTCTTCTCCACCGCCACACGAAGCCATAAATAAAACTCCAAAGATTAAAGTAAGGGAAAGACCCAGAATTAATGAATTTTTCATGGAAATTCTAGCTCCTTTCATAATGCCCTCCTTAGTTTAAATAAACATATGGGATGTTGTATATATAACCTATTAGTTTTTTTTCCGTGAGTGATATGAATGTCAAAATCCATTATTTCAAGGACCCTGGAATTGAGGTCATTATATCACAATTTCTTTCGCACAGGCAATCTAACTTTAATAAAAGAAATTGTTTTACTTTTTTATAAAAAAAATCGCTCTTTGTCAAATATCTTTTGATAAAAATATTCAGAATATGTATCAACATGAAACATTTTTCACTTGTTTTGCCCCTTTCTGGCTGGAGAAGATGATGCTGGCATGAGAGGGATTTTTTGTCAATTTGAAAGGATTTCGGTCTTTTTGATTATGATAGCGTAATTGTGAAATTTTACGTGCTATTGAAGAGAATGAATTCATGAGGCTAAAAAGATGACAGCTTTCGAAACCGCTTGATGCTCGAAAATCCCCCCAGGTGAATCAGAGTTTTTACTTATGGAATTTTTTAATGAACTCTTCGACCTCAGGCACTCCTCCTTGATAGATAAGATAGCCGTTATACGGTTCACGCTCAGTGATATCATCTTGAATTGAAGTCAGCATAATCTCCTTGACTTTTTCAAGATCATCCGTCTGGCCCAGAGCCCAGCCCAATTTTATGTACGCCACTTCTGGCAACATATTTCCAACGGGTATAATCCCTTTGGCCAGAAGGTCCCTGCCAGTTTCATAGACATGCATATGAACATAACCCCATAAAGTCTGGACAGTCATGTAAATAGCGACTTTATTTGCCACAGCTCTCTCTATAGCAGGATAGAGCGGTTTATTCACATGTCCAAGCCCAGTGCCCGCAATGACGATACCCTTGTATCCGTTATCAACCAGCGAATCAATGATATCTGGATTCATATTGGGATAATAAAAGACAAGGGACACTTTTTCTTCAAAATAAGGCAATATTTTGACTTTTTTGTCCTTTCTTCTGTGGTTGTACGAGTCTTTCAAATGCATTACGCTGTTTTTAGTGACGCTTGCCAGAGGAATATCGCCAACAGTTCTGAATGTTGAACGGTACGAAGAGTGCATTTTTCTGACTCTCGTCCCTCTATGGAGAAATCCATATTCATCCGATGTCGGCCCAAACATACACACCAAGACTTCTGCAATGTCCGAATGTCCGGCCGCATAGGCCGCATGCATTAAATTCAGGGCCGCATCTGAACTCGGCCTGTCTGAAGAACGCTGAGAACCCACAAGAACAATCGGTATGGGGGGATTTTGAATCATGTATGTGAGGGCTGCTGCAGTATGATGGAGTGTGTCTGTTCCGTGGCCGATGATAATCCCATCTGTCCCTTTTTCGATTTCTTTTCCGATAGCCACGGCGAGGGTTTTGTATTGATCAGGTCCCATGTTTTCACTGAACACGGCAAACAGCTTTTCTGTTGTAATATTACAAATATCAGCCAGTTCAGGAACAGCTCCGTACAGCTCTCCAGGAGAAAAGGCAGGAATAACGGCTCCTGTCCTGTAATCAAGCCTTGAAGCGATTGTCCCCCCTGTCCCCAAAAGCTTTACATTGGGTTTGTCACTTGAATAAGGAAATTCTTTTTCCTTGATTTTATATTTGGCCTTTTTATAACCAAATTCTTTTATCGACTTTATCGTATCCACATTGATTCCAACATTATAGCCTGTACTGATTTTGAGGACGATATGCCCGTCATCGTCGTTTTCTGAGCGGGGCAGGATTGTCCCTTTGAACAATCCCCGTTTGGTATCAATCTCGACTTGACTCCAGACTCTGACTTTGAACTTCTGCAACACAGAAAGTGCCTTGCCCTTATAACCTTGAAAAATGTCATCATTCATGATTTTTCTCTTAGCGCTCAAGTCTTTCCTGTATTTTCTACAAATTTTCTCAATTCAGCCAGGGAAATGTTTCCCAGGGCTGATTTCCTGAGCTCTCCCATGATCCAGTCTGTTTCCGCATCTATGTTGCGCGAAGCGTTAATCTCTTTAAATTTTTTTTTAAGACCAGGGATCTTGCTTAATATCTTCTCTTTCGGAACAGGCAGAAAATCAATCGCTGTTAACATCGAATCAAAGTCCATTTTTGTATTCTGTACAACAACAGGAATCATTTTTTTTAAAATAGCGAGATCAATTTTCTTTTGAGTAAGAAATCTGATCAATTCATAGATTTTCTCATAGTTAAAATCAGAAGAATGGGCCTGCTGACCTTCGACATGTTTTAAATCGTGCCCAAACAGGGTCCCTGCAAATTTTGGATTGACCCCAACTTCCTTAATGATCCTCTCAATTAGGGAAACAAGATTATTCCTCAGGATGTAATTATACGTGTCCTCCGGGATCTTCCAGTCTCGAACTTGTTCGTATCGCTTATGGATTTCCACAGGAAGATTTTTTTTCAATTGCTCAATGTAATTGTCTTCCAAGGGAATAGGTTCTGAATCCGTATCCGGGTACATACGATCAGGCCCGGGCAATACCCGCTCGAAGATTGTTGTCCCATCAACCAGTGATTTTCGGCTCTCGTTGGGCACTCTGTCAAAGGCCATCTTGCATCTTTCTTCGATTGTCTCCAGGGCTGTGGGAATATCATCTTCAGGGCCCCAGATGATAAGCTGCGCATCACTCGCATGTGTGTTCATCCTGTCTATTATCCTCTTGAGCTGGTCATCCAGAAGAGTTTTTTCGATCTGTTCGGAATGAAGTAGATTAGGCTTTTCGATACAGGCAATGACTTTTAACCTATCGCTCAGTTCATTGGCAAACGTTTTTCCCGGCTGAGTAAAATGGGAAAGGATACCCTTGAACTCCGGAAGATTCACGGCGACAATCTGATAGTTATTTTTTTTTGCAAAAACTAGCGGCTCATAACTGAAATTGAATTCTTCTTGATTCAAAAATTTATGCTGAATTTTCCAATTATCCGCATTTTTCACTTTTTTATTCAGGATTTCTCTTATTCTTAATAGTGCCCACTGACGGTAAACCTCATTATGCGTAATTTCCGGAATCCATTTGTTGCGGGATACACCTTTTATCTCAACACGCGTGCCTCCCCTGCAGCTAACGTTTACGTCTTCTCTTCCTGCCCCGATTCCTGTCCGGACCTTTCCTGTGCTTCTGTTCAGAAAACGGATGTACTCAGCTCCCTCTTTCACTTCATAAGGATTTGAAAAATCTGGATAAGTGACTGTTTCAATAAGAGGAATCCCTAGTCTATCGGTTTGATAGGTCCTGACATGTCCGATATCAGAGACTTCCCGGCATGAGTCTTCTTCGATGCTCAGTTGAATCAAACGGACTTTTTTGTTTTGAAGCCGAATCTCCCCCTCAACGCCCAGGATGGCGGTTCTCTGGAATCCCGTCGGAATACTGCCGTCCAGATACTGCTTCCGAGTGATGTGAACCTCTCCGACAATGTTCAATTTGCACAACAGAGCGATCTCCAGGGCAATGTCAAGAGCCTCCTTATTAATCGGAAAAGGAGGCGTATCATCAATATCATAAGTGCATGCGGTTTCATTCTTTATCCTGTAGATTATCGTTTTTCTCGTCTTG
>JASFPJ010000314.1:0-4154 GCA_050116035.1 Candidatus Aminicenantota bacterium
TTTAATAATGTACTTCTGGAATGAGACTATTCTGAAAAAGACATCAAAGGAAGAACTTTTAAGGTCTTTCTTGGTGAAGGTCTCGATTTCCGGATTAAAGAATCCTTCATGCGCGAGAACTTCCTTTAATTCTTCGACTGCTTTCTCCAGTTTCTGCTCCGAGAAAAAAGTACCCTCCCGCAAGGACAAGAGGTTGTCCCTCAGCTTTGTCTGAGGGAGCTTCTCCTTGGTCTGGAAGATGATTCTTCTGGCAATAAGCTTCCTCTTCAAGAAAAAAGTCAGGTGGACATCCTGTTCCCCCTCTCTGGCCACCTGAATTTCGGAGAAAAGCCCGGTTTTGTATATCTGCTTGATACTGGAGTTAATCCTTTTGAAAGAAAAGGGCTCTCCTTTCTTTATGGGAATCAACCTTTCCAAATCCTCCCCGGCGGATTGACCGTCAACCACAACAGAGACACTGGCAATCAGAGGAGGAGAATCCAATGACTGCGAAACAGACTCCAAGGGCAAAAGAAATAAAATCAGGCATAAACAAGATCGACAGAAAAATTCGAGTTTTCTGTTCTTGAGTCTAGAATCTCTTGCGTATCTTAACATCAAAGCTAATCCGTCCCTCTTCATCACGGGTCCCGATTAATGAGATATCATCTGTCAGTTCCCATTCCATTTTTATAATTTCCTCTCTCTGTGTCGTGAGATTGGTGGAGTAAAGGATAAAGAAGTTTTTTGATACTTTTTTCCCGACCGTCAAACGCGCGGCCATCTCTGCGGAGGATCCCATGATAAACGGATCAATCCTGAACCGGTCGAGAGTGAACAGCCCTTCAGCTCGCTTTTTCGCTTCCTCAGAAAGCTGAAAAGAAATCAGTGAAGCTGTGCTCACCTGCGTGCTGGTATCGTATGAATACGTTCTTCTAAAAGCCTCTCCCAATGCAAGCAAAGCGAGGACATCCTCGGGGGGCAAAGGAGGTGAAGAAGTGAACTCAGGATTAAGATTATCCAGTAGTCCTTCGAGAGAAAAGGTGACTCTGAAATCCTTAACGTAGGTTTCACCCATAAAACTGATATAAGGTTCGGTGCTGACCGGGTTGACGAAATTCACGCGTCCAACAAGAAGCTTAAACTGTCTATCCTGAAAATTAATGTCACCGTCCAGGGCAACGATGTCCCCCAAAATCACAGGCTCACTCACACTTCCACCCACAGTCAAATCAAACCTCGTTCTGACTCTGCCTAAAGAGTTCTCTATCCACGCATTGTCATCCGCCCGCAGCCGGATATCCAGTGTGAGGTCGTCAAAAAAAGTCGGTTCTCTTTCTGCCTCATAGTAGGGAGTGGAATAGAAAATGAACTCTTCATTCACTTCCCTTCTCCAGGAAAGCCTGTGCGCAAAAAAATCTCCTTTCAGGACGAATTGGTCAGGGCCCTTGAACAGATTTAACATTCCATCGGCCAAGACTCTTGTTCTTTCACCCGGTGAGATTGTCATATTTGTTCCTTCTAATTTGACATCGATCAACTCGATCCCACCCTCTCCGAGTTTCAATTCTCCAGCTCCCTGGACATCCCCTCCGCCCAGTGTGGCCTGAAGGGAGCGAAAAGTGAGCAAGCTGTTTTCGACAAACATCAATCCAGAATAATCCCTGAACGCATGGGCAAATCCAGGCAGTGGGAAGACGGGCCCTTTGAAATCTACAGCTCCTTTCACCTTTAGAGAAGACAGGGGGCCCTTCACTTCACCAAGATAATTAACGCGCCCTTCAACGCCATCTGCCCAAGGAAGAAGAAGATCGAGGTCGGTAAAACTGCCTCTAACACCGACTGATAGCATGTCCTCGTTGAGAGGGATAGAGAAGGAAACATTGAATAAATTCTGCCCGGGCGAAAAATTACCCATCAAATCCAGATCAAGCTTTCCTTCAGCTTGATTAAACCGCGCCAATCCTCTGGCTGTGGTTTTCTGGAATGGAGAATGGTAGAGGTTTACAATCTCAAAGGGTCCCAGAGCATAGTCTTTTCCAAAAAAACCTTTTCCGTTCAAGAGGAAACTCAAGTTTCCCGTCATCCCGGAATAGAGAGAGGAAAAATCGATTCCTTCTCCCAGAATATTGATATCAAACTCTCGGTTGACAAGGCCAAGAGTAATATCTCCTTTCACTGCTCCTTCATGCATCTGGAAATGAAGCTCGGACAAAGAGAGGAAGTTTTCTTTCCATTCCATTTTGCCTCTGAGCTCTTTAACGTCCTGGCCCACAAAATTCATCAGGGGACTGGCAAAATCTCCTTTCACCTGGATGCTCTCTCCTTTGAGCTTGACTTCAAAATTACCCGATGCCTCCCCTTCGAGAGGAAATTCAAAATCCAATGCCGGAAAGATTCGCTCCACGAAGCCCCTCACCATGTGGATATCGACTCTGACGCCATCCACGCCTGAAAAGAGACCCACTCTCCCCTTCATGTCAGTATCATCCACGTTGAACCTCGCGAAGAAATCCCCTTTGATAATCTCGGCTTCCCCCTCGACAGAGTCCGCTTCGAACTTTCCAAAACTGCCCGGGGAGAAGGAAAACCTCGAATGAACCTGCGGGTCATAATATTCTCCAAAAACATGGAGGTCCACGTCGCCGCGTCCCCTTATATCCGCAAAGGCATAATCTTTTGAAAGCAAGACAGACATGAAATCTCGAGTCCGATTAAGGTCTCCGACATCTCCCTGAATTGTGATGTCCAAATCCGTGCCAACATTAATCGTCCCGTCCACATCAAATTCACCGAAATCAGAAGTGAAGCTGGGAGAGGAGAAAGTCACTGTCTTCTTTTTATCCCAATGGAGCTGGAGCGGGCCGCGAAAGGGATAACGTTCGGGTTCGGACAGGGTGTACTCATCCCTGAATTCCAGATCAGTTTCGAGTTTTTCATCGTCGACTGAAAATTCTCCCCATGCAGGAGTGGAGATCGGCCAGGGCAAAGCGAAATATTCTGTAACCGGGTCCAGGAAAGCGCCTCTCAAGATTCCTTCGACTTTTTCCTCTGTGAAACGCAACTTCACATATTCCCTCGGCAACGAATCCTTCTGATAATTGAATTCAACAGTCTGTGCATCTTCGCGATAATCAATCCTTCCTCTGATTTCACCCATGAAAACATCGTTCAAGAAGAGATTACTGCTTGAAAAGTCGGCCTTGAGCGAAACCCCTTCCTCGTTTCGAATGAACGTCCCCTGACCTTCCGTGTTTCCTTCCCAGTCAAAAGGTAAATGAAGAAGCTCAATCAGCCATGGCGCGTTGGCTCTGAAAGATATCTCAAGGTCGAGCTGCGGATTTGTAAGGTCAATCAAACTGCCTTCGGATTCAAAACTGAAATCAGTGCTATCGACTTTGAGTCTTTTCACGTAAATTTTCTGCCCCCGTTCCTCGATTAAAAAATCTAACTTCCCCTCAACACGAGGTTTTGAGGGCCCTGGATAAAAGAGGCTCCTTTCTGTTTTGGCCTCTAAAGAAAATTCATTTCTTTTCTGCGTGAAAATAGCTTCTATCCCTCTCGATTGGAAACTTGTGTCTCTACCCTGGAAGTAAAATTCTCCGTTTTTAATCAATCCTTCCTCAACCAGAATCGGAAAAGACAGAGCGAATCCTTCTTTAGTCCCGGCATCTCCTTTTTGGGAGGTCTCGGAAATGATCAAGACCGGCTCTTCGATCACCACATTAAAGGGTTTTTGTCTGGTCAATAATGCCCCATAAGAAATTCTTAAGCTGATTTTTTTAGCGGAAAAGTAAGGAGCCGGAATGCGAGTTTTTACGTTTTCAATAACGAGCACAGGAGGAAAAAAAGACATGTGAAGGTGGTCATAAAAGAAGCTTGCGTCAATTTCATTCTTGATCTGGCTGAGAAAAATATTCTTTATGAAGACTCCCGCTCCAAGAAAAAAAAGAATAATGATCGAAAGGATTATCAGCGATCTTACTCTTTTATTAATTTTCATGATTATTCATGTGAATAATCCCGGCCTCCAGGATTATTCTTCAGGAAGAGGGACAGTCCCTCCCTTCTCTACGGTTTGGACTCAGAAGAGCTGTCTCCTTTATAATAAATAACCTGCAAATATAAAATTTTTTTCAAGAATGAAAATTCAAGCATATTTAATATTATACCAT
>JASFPJ010000315.1:0-4154 GCA_050116035.1 Candidatus Aminicenantota bacterium
AAAAACAGTCGCTGTCTATTCTGAGCCGGATAAAAACTCCCTCCACACCATGTTTGCCGATGAAAAAATCTGCATAGGGCCTGGCAAAGCTTCGGAAAGCTACCTCAACATTCCCAACCTCTTGAGTGCGGCGGAGATCACACAAGCAGACGCGATACATCCTGGTTATGGTTTCCTGGCAGAAAATCCCCGGTTTCCTGAGATCTGTGAAACCCATGGGATCACCTTTATCGGACCTTCAGCACATCTCATCAGGCTCATGGGAGACAAGAACAGAGCCCGCCAAGAAATGAAAAAGGCCAAACTCCCTGTTATCCCAGGGAGCGACAAAATTATCGAGGACATCACTGAGGCCAAAAGCACGGCAAAAAAAATCGGATTCCCCGTCATTCTCAAACCTGCAGCCGGAGGAGGAGGCAAGGGTATGCGGATCGTCCGTTCAGCGATAAAGCTGGACGAGCAATTCTCCATCGCCCAAAACGAGGCCAAGGCCGCGTTTGGAGACCCATCCCTCTACATAGAAAAATTCTTTCCAGGAGCCCGGCATATAGAAATCCAGGTCATCGGCGACAAAAAAGGAAATGTCATTGCTTTTGGAGAGAGGGAATGCTCCATTCAGAGAAAATACCAGAAACTCATCGAAGAAACACCTTCTCCTTTCATCGATGAAAAAATCCGGAGGAGAATGATAAAAGCTGCCCAAGAGGCCGCTCATTTCGTTGACTATCAGAGCCTGGGGACGTTTGAATTCCTGGTTGACGACAGAAAAAATTTCTATTTCATGGAAGCGAACACCCGCGTCCAGGTCGAACACCCGATCACTGAAATGGTGTACGATATTGACCTAGTCAAAGAGCAAATTAAAGTTGCAGCCGGGGAAAAAATTTCATTCCCTCACGTCATGAAAATGAATGGCCACAGTATTGAATGCCGGATCAACGCAGAGGACCCAAAAACCTTTATCCCATCACCCGGAAAAATAGATTTTCTGGTTCTTCCGGGAGGAGCAGGAGTTCGGGTGGATTCTGCGGCGTACAGCAGCTGGCAAATCCCCCTTTATTATGATTCTCTGGTGGCAAAAATCATCGTCAAGGCCCCTTCTCGTAAAGAAGCCATCAAGAAAATGTTCATAGCGCTGGAAAGCATGATCCTTGTTGGCATCAAAACGAACATCCCTCTCCACTTAAATATTCTTTCTAATTCGGACTTCATCAAGGGGAATTACGATATCCAGTTTATGGAAAAATTCCTCAAGAAAAAGGCGACAGAGAAGGAAAAAGCCTGATCTGCAAATAGATAATACTGACGCTGAATGCTCCTTCATTATCAGCCACAAGATCCTCATTGATTCCAAGATACAGCTGCCCGCTCATGGGCATCCTGACTTCATCATCTGATCCGATAAAAAACTTCTCCTTGATTTCATGCCGAATCTCTCTTCCCGAACCTTCATCGATCTCGATGGAAAGGAGTATGGAGACTTTCCCGATTAAAGCACCGATATTCTGATCTGCAAAAGGCTGCTGCCTGGTTCTTAGATCATATCCATCCGGTCCACAATACGCTTTAATGTTTCCTCTCTGGAGGTAAACTGTTCCGAAGGCACTGAAAGAAATTTCCTGACCTTCTTGAACCTCGATTCCTGTATCTGTCCAGTCTTTATCGCCCATAACAGTCACATCAAGGAGTGCTTCTTGCTCTGATACTGGATGCCTGACCTCTTCACGGAAAAAAGAACGCCTGAATGATCCGAGACGAGCCTTGAATTCCCTGAATCGCGTTTGGGCTAAAGGGGAAGTCAAAGAAGGAAGCGAACTCAAACGAGATGAAATATCCCTTCTTCTCCTCTGGTTCCAGGAATTCCTGTTCAGCCAGCGAGGCAAATCTCTCTCTCTTCTCCCCAAACGACTGAGTAACGTTAGAAAGGCCTGGGGATTGAATTCAGCATTATAATTATTCAAGAGGGCAAGCTCATCAGCTTTCTCCACCTGGAGGGAAGTGTGTCTGTGGTTTGAAAAAAATGAGAAAACGCCTCCTTCCGACATAAATATGTCAGATAGCTTCTCCCATCCCTCCTCTCCGGTGAGTTTCTCATCAGCAGAAAAATCCATTTGACGGACCAATCTCTCATATACATGCTGATAGATATGTCGAGCCATGATATGCCCAAGCTCGAAAGAAAGAACCGCAGCCAGCTCAGATTCTGATTCTGTGGCCTCAATCAGGCCACGACTCAGATACACCTGTCCTCCCAACGCCGCAAACGCATTCACATCGGAAGAATCGATAATCCTGAAAGACCATTCCCAATCCCCGACAATTTCTTGAAGGTTGTTTTTTTCGATGATCTGTCTTCCTATTCTATCCAGGTAGTCATTCAACGATTCATCTGTGATGATGACTGCTTCCCTTTCGACCTCAGACGCTATTCTTCGGGAATAGATCGTTTCATCTCTTACAGAAATAAAATCAAATTCTATCTCTCTGGGTTCCTCTTGCAAACTCAATGCGAACCCTGCCGAATGAGGAGAGCCGGACAGCAAAGGACAGACAAAAAAGGGAAGAGCCAGCATTAGGCAACACAGAAAAAGATTTCTCCCTCTCCTGGTCCCGGCTTGAATTCCGGACTGCTTTCTATCTTTCATCTGTCTTTTTGTATTTTACAGAAAATAGGGCCGCATCTCAACAAGGCGTCGAGAAATAAGGGGTCGCGTCTTAACATTTAACATTTCTTTCTGTGGATCTCAGCAACATATATCAAATGTTAAATGTTAAGACGCGACCCCTTTCATTTTCCTGTCAGCACGTCAACCATTTTCTGGTGAATCAAACCGTTTGAAGCCAGAATTTCTGAGCCAAAAATATCAAATTCTTCATTCCGAAAGTCTGATATCCGTCCTCCTGCCTCTTGCACAATCAAAGCCCCTGCTGCCATATCCCAGGGGCTGAGCTTCAACTCCCAGAATCCATCAAATCTCCCGCAGGCCACATAGCAGAGGTCCATCGCGGCTGAACCGCAGCGCCGGATTCCCTGAGCCCGCGTTAAAAAATTATTGAAGTGGGCGATGTTATTCACTTCACTGGTCCGGATATCATATGGAAATCCTGTGGCCAGAAGACTCTTATCCAGATCATCCACAGCGGAGACCTTGATTCCCTGTTTGTTAAGGAAGGCACCTTCCCCTTTCACCGCAGAGAACATTTCCTCTCTCATAGGATCATACACCAAGCCCAGGACAACCACCCCATTTCTTTCCATAGCTATCGACACTGTGAATACAGGAAAGCTATGGGCATAATTGGTCGTGCCATCAAGAGGATCGATGATCCACCGAAATTCCGCCCCTTTCTTCTGGCTTAATCCTTCCTCTGCGAGATAATCATGATCAGGGAAACGAGACGAGAGATGATCGAAGATCATCCTCTGCGCTTGAGTGTCAAAATTGGTCACAAGGTCAACAGTGCCTTTATAAAATATTTCACTGGACTGATCGATATTGTCTTTGAGCATCCGGCCAGCTTTCAGAGCCGCCTCCATTGATACACGGAAGTAGGTATTCGTGTCCATTCGCGCCTCCATATTACCAAGTCTCTCCTCTTCAAGCAATGAATATATGGGGACGTTCCCTATATGAACCTTTTGCCTTTTTTCCCGTAATATAATAAGATAACCAACCTATAGAGGAACGAGAAATGAATGAAAAAAAGAGTTTCTTTAAAAGAAGAAAAAAGGCGATCATTATCGTCGGTGTCGTTGTTTTTATCGCCATCCTCATAATCTTCAACCTCCAGTCTCAAAGGGAAAAATCCCTTAAAGTGACGGTGGAAAAAGTAAAAAAAGAGGACCTGACATCAATCACATCCGCCTCGGGTGAGATCAAGCCCAAAAAGAACGTGAACATAAGCGCCCATGTGGCGGGAAGAATCGTTAAAATAGGCGTGGAAGAAGGACAAAGAGTCAAAGAAAATGATTTTCTCCTGAAGCTCGATTCAACACAATACGAAGCTATGGCTGACCGTGACCGTGCCCTCATCTCCTCTTATAAGGCGGAACTCATAAGGGCTGAAGCGACCTTGAAAAAAGACGAAAGATATTACGAAAGGCAGAAAAAGCTTTATGATGAAAAACTCATATCTGAAGAGCTGCTGGAATC
>JASFPJ010000316.1:0-4113 GCA_050116035.1 Candidatus Aminicenantota bacterium
CTTGCCTATGAAGCGGTACCAAAGCATTTTAAATCGACTTTTCACTGACTGAATTCTCTCGATTCACCATTCCCCATTCGCATTTAATTCGATTCATCCAAAACCTTTTCCGGTCTTTTCAGAGATTAATCCTGATTCACGTCACTGAATTTTTATTGTCCGGTAAAAACATCAATTTCTCTAATAAATGATTAAAGTAAACCCGGCACTTCTCAGATCTGTTCTTTTTATTCACAACTGTCCTCTTTTCAGGGCAGATGAAGAAGAGTAGCAGAGGGAAGAAATTGGCATGATATTTGCTTATGCTTCTGACAGAACTTGAAAACAAACATGGAGGAGCAAATGAAGAAGAAACTTGTAACCATCTTGACGGGATCCTTGATTATATTGTCCAGTGCAAGCGGAGTACTGGCTAAACCGCATAGGAATTATCCAAGCCGCAACTATCTCAATTTCTCCTGGTTTCTCAAGCCATCCAGTTTAGGGCTTAAAGCCCGCCTGTTCAGTACTGTGTACGCGACAGGGAATCTGGATTACAGGGAATCAGTGGATGACCTCGAGTTCCAGGCAGGCGCCGTGTACATGTTCCCGAGGAAAATTCTCATCTTCAGGTTATACACAGGAGGAGGATACCAGTTCTCCAGGAATGAAGGGTATCAGTATCCGTATGTGACGGTCGGAACCCAGTTTCTGTTTCTCTTCTCCGAGGTTATCTATCCCATGGAGACTGCAGCAGACACAAAATACAGGTTCGGGCTGAGTGTCAAATTTTAATCCATGTACCGGCCAGCGTTCACATCGACGACTTCTCCAGATACATAATCATTTTCGAGAAGATAGATAACTGTATGGGCGATTTCTTCTGGAGTGGCGATCCTCCCGAAAGGCGTCTGGACTGCCAATTTCCTCTTTATCTCCGCAGAGATAAATTCCGTGTCCACTGGGCCGGGAGCCACGGCATTGACCGTGACATCAGGCGCCAATTCACTGGCCAAGGCAAAAGTGAGTCCGATAACACCTGCCTTTGACGCGGCGTAATGGCATCCAATCGTTCCCCCCATTTTTCCCGCTATCGAGGACATATTCACTATCTTTCCCCTATTCTTTCGCAACTCCGTTACACACGCCTTACAGCAGTTGAAAATCCCTGTCAGATTGACATCGATCACTTCCTTCCATTCGTCCACGCTGATGTGTGTCAAATCCGTGTTCGGTCCGGATATTCCTGAGTTATTCACCAGAATGTCTATACTTCCAAGAGTTTTTTTCGCTCTCTCTGCCATTTCCACAACCTCTGAAAAATGAATGACATCCGCTTGTATGTTCATGGTTTTCACTCCCAATCCCTTAATCTTATCTGAAGTCTCTCTTGCCTTGTCCTCATTCCTGTGGAAATGGACAGCCACATTTGCTCCTTTTTCAGCCAATGCAATCGAGATGGCCTGGCCGATACCCCGGTCACCGCCTGTGACGACCGCATTTTTTCTCTTTATATCCATGCGACACCACCTTTAAACCATATCTCCATATCTTTTAAAATTTTTCATGCGCTTCATTCTATCAATCTGGCTTAAATTTATCAGCTCTTTCTTGAGTGGCGACAAAAACGCGAGCTTTAAACAAAAAAGAGATTCTATTTTTCTGTTTCGGCTTGAAGAGTCAACCTTATTCGAGTCGAACGCATCCGATCTAATCGCCGTCCGTTTGGAGATCTATTGTAAACGGAATCAAAAGAAAGAAAAACTGTAAAAACTTTTTGCTTCTTCCTCTCTGGATGGTAAAATATCCTGCCTCATGATACTTTCAGGTGCAAAGCAATGGATGAGATAGCAAAGTTATTTCTGCTTTTTGGCGTCGGCACGATAGCGGGTTTCATCAACGTCTTCGCAGGCGGCGGATCCACAATCACTTTGCCCATCCTCATCTTCCTCGGGCTCGACCCCTCTCTCGCCAATGGCACCAACCGGATTGGAATACTCGCTCAAACTCTCTCAGCTGTTGTCTCTTTCCGCCAGGAAAAATACCATGACTTCAAACTGAGTTTAAGATTGACGGCCTTCACGCTGCCCGGAGCCATTGCAGGGGCCATTATCGCTACCCGAATTAGCGGCGATCTCTTCCAGAGAATCTTGGCCTTTGTCCTGATCGCTGTCATAGTTTCCATGTTCCTCAAGAAAACAAACCAGGAGGAACCTGGAGGTGATTCTAAGGGGAAAAGCTCTTGGTTGATCTATCCAGTCATGCTGGCTATCGGATTTTACGGAGGTTTTATGCAAGTGGGTGTCGGGTTTGTTTTCATGGCCTCGCTCTACCATCTGATGAGACTGGACCTTATCCGAGTCAACATGCATAAGGTCTTCATCATATTTGTCTATACTATTCCCGCCTTCCTTGTTTTTCTTCTCACTGGAAATGTGAGGTGGAGCTTCGGGCTGGTTCTGGCCGCCGGAATGGCCATCGGAGCCTGGTGGGCGGCAAAGATTTCTGTGAAAAAAGGAGAGAAAATCATCCGGATAGCGCTGATTCCGATCATACTCTGGATGGCTCTGAAGCTTCTGAATATCTTCTGATTCTCCCCATTGACTTGTGAAAAGCGAGCATATATCATGAACCCTAATATTTTAGCTACAAGGCTTTTTGAGTGAAAAAGAAGGGATGAAAGCCGTGTTTAGACTGAAAAAAATCAAGCTGCACACTAAGATTTTCATCGGATTGATCCTCGGAGTGGTGGTGGGACTTGTCTTCGGAGAAAAGGCCATGATCATCGAGCCTGTCGGGACAATCTTCCTCCGTCTCATCACCATGATCGTGGTTCCTCTGGTTCTCGTTTCACTCATGCTGGGTACAGCCAGCCTGGGAAACATCCGAAAGCTCGGTCGAATCGGTATCAAAACAATCGTTTACTTCATGATCACAACGATGATCGCCATCTCCATAGGTCTTTTTTTGGCCAACATCGTCCAGCCCGGGATCGGCCTGAATGAAGAGGTGAAGGCGGAGCTCTACAAGAGCTACGAATCAAAAGCCCAGGTCAGCATTCAGAGAATGGAAGAGAAACCATCTCTCAAGGAAATCCTGATCAACATTGTCCCCACCAATCCTGTGAAGGCGCTCATCGAAGGTAACATGCTTCAGGTGATATTTCTGGGGCTGCTTTTTGGCCTCATCTTGACCTTGATCAAAAAATCGAAATCAGAGATGCTCATAAAATTCCTCGATGGTGTGAATGATGCCATCATTCAGGTGGTCCATATTGCCATGAAGCTAGCTCCCTACGGTGTTCTGGCCTTAATCGCAGCTGTGATCGGCCAGTATGGTGTCGGCATCCTCATCACTCTTCTTAAATATTCGCTCGTGGTCGTAGGTGGGCTTGTGATCTACACATTTTCAGTCAACAGCCTTTCCCTCAGGCTCCTCGGTCGAATGAATCCCCTCCTCTATTTCAAGGCCGTGAAAGAAGCGATGATCATCGCCTTCAGCACATCCAGTTCCAACGCGGCCTTGCCGGTCAGTCTGGAATGCGTCGAGCACATCGGAGTGCCCCGGGAATATTCAAGTTTTGTCATTCCTCTGGGAGCCACCATCAACATGGATGGAACAGCCCTTTACCAAGGTGTGGCCGCGGTGTTCATCGCCCAGATCTATGGCATCCCCCTTGTGATCACGGATCAAATCACCATCGTCCTTATGGCCACACTGGCCTCTGTCGGAGCCGCAGGCGTCCCTGCGGCGGGCATTATCACGCTGGCTATGGTTCTCACGCAAATCGGAATTCCCCTTGAAGGAATCGCCCTCATCCTGGGAGTTGACCGTTTCCTGGATATGTGCCGGACAACCACCAACATCATCGGTGATATGACCTGTTCTGTTGTCATCAAGCAAACAGAAGAGAGGGGAAAATCGAAATTGACGTGACTAAGAGAACAAAGAGAAGGGCCCTCGGTCAGCATTTCCTGAAAAGTCAGGCGGTCCTCAACAAAATCATCAGGCGAATCTCCCCCCAAGAACAAGACTTGATCATCGAGATCGGAGCGGGCAGGGGAGCCCTAACGTTCCCTCTGGCTGAAAAAGCCGGGAAGGTCATCGCCATCGAGACAGACCCGACTCTCATTC
>JASFPJ010000317.1:0-4097 GCA_050116035.1 Candidatus Aminicenantota bacterium
TGTGGGCTTGAAGCAAAGACATGGATATCATCCCTAAAAGGAGGATTCGGGAGATGGTTTTAAGGATGGAGATTTTGCCTGTTTTCCGATGGACAATCATCTTACCAATATATATTATAGCGCAAACAGATACAAAAAACCTATCCTGTTTATGAGATTGCCACACTTCGCTCGCAATGACACTTTTATCCTCAGTATCATTAATTAAAGCGTTACTTAATCACTGAGCATAAACAACATCCCTTCTCTTCTTAAAATAAGGACTGAAAGGGACATTCCCCATTTTGCAAGATTTCCTTTTTTTATCTTTTTATCCGACTAATAGATGTACAGTTTATTCCTGGTTTAGTGTTGGTTTTGCGCTTTAAAAATGCCCCGTTTCTGTGGTAAAATATGAGACAACTTCGTGCATGGAGAAGGAAATGGAGTACCAGGCAAAAACGCTACATTTAAGTCAAAAGTTTGAAGAAATTGAGAGAAGTGACCGTGAACTCACTTCTGTTCTCAACGCATTTGCCAGTAAAGGGTATAAACTCGATATGGTCGTTCCGGATGAAAAACTCGTTTCTGATCGAGATGCGAAAAAAGTTTTTATACTGATATTTATAAAAGATAAAGAAAGCGCTACAGCGTTGTAAAGAAGCCTTCCTCATACAATCGATTCGAATCCTTAATCTCAATCTCAGTCGATTCAATAAATCCTATGGCTTCGTCTATGGTCTGAATCATTCCTTTCTTGTCCGCAGGAAGATGTCCCGCCACTCCCCGGTAAATTACACTCCCTCCTGCCCAGAGATAATTCGTCACATGGTCACTGGCCAAGTAGCACTTTTTAACAGTCAGGCTTTCAATGAAAAGCCTCACTTCTTTTAACCGCTCGAGGGGAGGCGTAATCTCGAATTCACCTCTTTCCAGTTTATCTTTTAGGGGAGTCCCCTGCTTGAGAGTCAATGTTCTCAAGCGTATGAAATCCGGCATAGCTTCGTTGAGAACTCTGGCGCTGTTCAATGCGTGCTCCTTCCATCGATTTCGCCCTCCCGCACCGCTGAGGACGTAGAAGGATACTTCGAATCCGGCCTTTTTGGCCTTCTGGCCAGCCTTGATCATTTCTTCGGGACGGGCTCCTTTGCACAACCAATCAAGCACCAACGGATCTCCTGATTCAAGGCCAATGTGGAGCCTGTCCAAACCTGCCTTTCGAGTTTTTGTTAAGAATTCCATCTTCCTCATCAGAACAGTCTTGGCTCTGGCATAAGCGGTTATCCGTTCTGCCTCTGGGAATGTCTCTTTAATGTGGGTCACAATCGCCGGCAAATCCTTATGCACGAGATTGTCACTGTCACCGAGGAATATGGAGTCCGCTGTTTTGTAAATCTGTCTGGCCTTGTTCACATCCTTTTTGACTTCTTCTAAAGATTTAGCCTCAAATCGGAGGGATTTATACATGAAACAGAATGCACATTTATTCCAGGGACAGCCCCTTGTGATACGGATGAGTGCGCTGTCTGCTTCGTTCGGAGGTCTGTAGGGAGGAAAATCATATGTATTCAAGTATCTGAACATTTTTATTCAGGGGCTCTTGATAGTCTCAGAGAATGCAGTGTTTATTTCTTTATGTAACCGAGAGATTTGAGCTTTTCAATCTCTTCCTTCGTGAGTTTGGATCTCTGTTTGAAATACTTCTTGCTGTATTCGATGAATTCTTCAACATTGGTTTTGAATTGATTCAGCATTTCAGACAGCGCGGCCATTTGACTGTCCGGATTCTTGTAAATATTCTGGCTCTCGAACCAGTCTGTTTCGATGTTATACGCTTCATAATTATTATTATCATAGATGAGTTTTATGTTGTCTTTGAGCATTCCGTATCGAATCGGGCTTACCTTCAAGTGAAAAAGTTCACCTCTCCTGGAATCCACTACACCTTTATACGCTTCAAAATAAAGCACTCTCTCCTCACTCTTGGGGTTGAAAAGGTCCTCTCCTTCCATATCTTCCGGGATTGGAATTTCCAGGTGCGAAAGGATAGTGGGAGCAATGTCCAGAAGGGAAACAGTCCTTTCGACTGCGGTATCGGCATTTTCATTACCAGGGAATTTCACTATGAGAGGCACATGAAGGCCGGAGTTATACAATCTTCGACCGTGGGTGAAATAATTATGCTCACCGAAGCTTTCTCCATGATCTGCCATGAATATGATCAAGGAATCGTCATAGAGCCCGTACTCTTTTATCTTCTTGATTAACTGTCCGATGTAATGGTCATCATAGCCTACCTCAGTGTCGTATTTTCGTATCTTCTTGAAGTGGCTGCCTTCCGGATAGACAGAAGGGTTGACTTCATCGTATCCTTTATCAAATTCCTTGTGATAAACATAGGGTTCATGAGGCGATGTGTAATGAACCCAGAGAAAGAATTTTCTCTTGGAATTTTGGTACAGCCATCTTGAAGCCTTTTCGCTGACATCTTTGGCATCACCTTCCGAGAGAAACATGCGAAGCCATCTTTTCTTGTCGAGCACTTCAGTGTAAGTATCAAAACCTCTGTTTAATCTTGTGAGGTCTTTTTTAAGTGTATAGTTAGAGATGAAAGCTCCCGAATAATACCCGTGCCTTTTGAGATACTGGGGTAATATTCTTGTTCTGTTGAACACAGACATTCCGTTTCGCTTGGCTCCGTGTTTGTATGGAGGAAGAGAGGATAACATCGAAGCGAAAGCAGGAGTTGTCAGAGGAGAAGGGGTATAACAATGAGTGAACATCACGCCATCTTTGGCAAACCTGTCAATGTGAGGACTGGTATTCCTGGGATATCCATAACAACCGAGATGGTCAGCTCTTAGAGTGTCGACAGCGATGATGATGACATTCGTCGAATATGCGAAAGAGTAGATGAGAAAAATAGCCAGCGAAAGAATGACACATCTTTTAATACAAATCATATTAAATCCAATGAACGTGGCATGCCGCCGATATTTTTTCTTATATTCTACGATATTCAGGTCCTTGAAGCAAAATTTACGACTTTTGTGCAGTCCACTTATCCTGACTCTTTCTTTCTGGATTCAAAATATTCTCGGATTTGAGGCTTGACGAGATAAACAATCACCAGAATACCGATAATGGTTCCAAAGGGAATTCTCAATAGGCTGAAGGTGGCATAGGCTATGCTCATGACTCTCCCCCACTCTTTTCCGGCTAATAAACCTATACCCGCCACCACGGCCAAGCTAGCCGTGAAGAAAAGGAAAATAACTGCGATGCTCAGGCCGAAAACGGCCCCCACATTATCGACTCCGTGGAGATGTCTAACCTCAGGAAACGCAAAAATGAATATGGCGCTCATCCCAATGAGGGCACCTGCCGCAGTGATGAACTCCCATACTGCAATGAGTATGAGCTCGTCTGGTCTTTTCATCGTCTCTTCCTCCTTAATGCATTTTTTTTATGAGATTGCCACGCTTCGCTCGCAATGACAAGAGGATAAAATCGTTACGCTTCGCTCGCAATGACAAAAGGATAAAATCGTTACGCTTCGCCCGCAATGACAGGAGCGTAATATCGAAGCAATCCTTTCTGTCGTTCTCAATGACAGGAACATTAGATTGTTGCGCTTCCTTCGGCCATTCGCATAAACATCAACTTCAAGTCTCTCACTCCATAGCATTGGCTTTTCTTACCTTCTTTCAAGAGCAATCTCCATGCCGTTCGTTAGTGGGCTGTAGCTGTCTTCTAGCCTCTGTTTGAAGGGTTCTAAAGATTTGACTATCACTTCAGGCAGTCCATCCTGCCACACTAATCGGTATCGGTTGGATTCCATGGCCTCCATTTCAGCTTCCAGAGCTCTTTGCCATTGCCTTTGGGCTCCTGGGACCTCGCCCTCCGTCAATTTTTGATACTGATTTTGAAGCATTGGAAGGATTATCCTGTGCAGCCACCTGAGTGTCATATCCTGCCGGATCTCATCAGACTCTTCACTTTCCCAATCGCTGAATCTGTATCCTTCGTCATCACCCCTAATCTGAAAGTCATGTCCATCCAGGATAGGTTTTCCCAGCCAGGAGTAATAGGAAACAGTATAAATGTAATAATACTCG
>JASFPJ010000318.1:0-4096 GCA_050116035.1 Candidatus Aminicenantota bacterium
TGAAATCCCGCCCAAGATTTTGCGGTTCTGTCCAGGTGCCGTCATCTCTAAGAAAAGCAACATACATATCGTTGTATTTTCCGTAACCCCCAGGTCTGTCGGAACTGAAAATGAGATAGCTTTCATCAGGCGCAATAAACGAATCGTAATCGGCATATTCTGAATTGATGCATTGCCCCAGATTTTCCACCTTTGAATACCTCCCATCCACCAACCGGGCGCGATAAATGTCGCTTTGTCCCAATCCCCCTTCTCTCCGGCTGAAAAAATAGAGTGTTCCGTCCTTTGTAAGCGTACCGCCGCAATCGTGATTACTAGAAATATTGATGGGATACTCAAGCATGCGCGGTGGTGTCCATCCGGAATCAGTTAACTTGGTCACCCAAATATTGCTGTACTGTGATGGAGGGTCGTTTTGTTTTACTGGACGTTTTGAAGTAAATAAGAACGTTTGACTATCAGGGGCAAAATGAAAATCCCAATCTGGATATTCGCTGTTGAATGGGGCTGGGACTGGTTTTGTCCATTTGCCCTCTTCTATTTCGGTCAAATAAATCGTTTTATGTTCCTCGGATGGTGTCCTGCGGTTAAAACAGAATATTTTTCCATCCAGAGTAAACGCAGAGCAGCCTTCTCCTTGGCTCCCGGTTGAAATGATTCCCGGTGCAAAAACCTCAGGTGTCATCCCCGGTGGTTTCTGGCCAAGGTAGGGCCCTTTCAGTTCAGTAAAATCTTGTTGTTGTTCGCAATTGATGAAAAATAAAATGACAAAAATTAAGTAGACGATAATAATTATTTTTCTACTCATTATCTATCCCTCCACATTTAATAAGTACGATTCTAATCTCTTAATAGTTTATCTGTGGTTCCTCTCATTATTGAAGAAGAAATATTTTACAGCTTTAGATGCTGCTTGAAGTCTAATGGAACACTCCGGCAAAGAACTTAAGCCGAAAAAGAGGGGGAAATTGGAGGAATATTTCTTTCTGTTCGGATACGCACATAAACTGTCCGAGCTTGAACATACAGTGTTTCACAAGCATTCGAAAATCCCAGGAGCTAATATTGGCATATTTTTTGCAGATTATAATTAGGAATTCAAGTAAAAAAAGTATATGCATACTTCTATAAAAATCCGGAATGTATAAAAAGGAGCATTGATATGAAAAGAAATGCTTTGATATTGAGCGTTTTTCTTTTTCTTTGCGGATTGATTTTCCTGAATGAGCCATTTCTTCTCGGAGGGCAATCCGATGAGGAAGTCTACTTCAGAGAAGAAATTCGGTTTGATTCGGGCCATTTTAAAATCGTGGGGGACCTTCACATTCCAAATCCTGAAAAAGAACAACCCGCGATAATATTTGTCCATGGAGACGGGCCGGCCAGACGCAGCTTTTCCAGAGCGCCCAATCGAATCATGCGTCATTTTCTTGATATTGGTTTTACCTGCCTTTTTTATGACAAGCCGGGATATGGTGAGTCGACGGGAAAATTTACGCGAGGAAAGTTGTTTGAGGAACGGGCTTCCATTCTTGTGGATGCTGTACGTGTCCTGAAGAAGCACCCGGCCATAAATCCTAACCAGATCGGGCTCTGGGGGATCAGTCAGGCGGGTTGGGTGATGCCCAAAGCTATAGCTAAGACAAAAAACATCGCTTTCATGATCGCTATCTCGTGTGCAGGGATAGACGGTGTTGAACAATCAGCTTACCTGGTTGAAAAACAGATCCTGTGCGAAGGTTATGACGAGGCGGAAGCGAAAAAAGCCCGCCATTACTATCGCCAGAGGGCACGAGCCAAAACCTACCAAGAATATCTGGAGGCTGCAGAGTATCTGGATAAAAATCCCGTCGTGAGTTCCATGAAATGGGGAGGAATCTTGTCCGAAGATCAATTTTCGCCTTATTCTCCGTCCTCTGAAGGATTTTTCAATCCGATCACGCTCATCGAAAAAACATCTATTCCCATACTGGCCATTTTTGGGGAAAAAGATACACAAGTAGACCCATTCCAAGGCACAGAAGCCTATGAAAAAGCTCTCAAGAAAGCCGGAAATCCGTTTTCTCAGGTCAAGCTCTTCCCGGACGCCGACCACATCATCATCCTCTCGAAAACCGGGTGTATGAAGGAACAGAGAGAAAGGTATCGCCAGAGAAACAGTCGCGGTTATGCACCTGGGTATATAGAGCTGATGCAAAACTGGCTGAAGAGCTTAAAGGATAGGATGTAAATGGAAAAAATTCTGTACTTATAAAAGAACAAAGGACGATATTCTTCTTCAGATTTATTTATATGTTTCAACGCGTAGAGCTTTTCATTTCTTGCCGAAAAATTCCAACAATTGCGATATATCCATTTCATGATGCATGCCAGGTGTTACAATAAGGCGAACCGCATCTTCCGCTCCAAAAACTCTGTAGATTTCTTTGAGTTCTTCTAAAGATTGAGGGGCCGTTTCGGCTCATGAAAATTCTAACACATCTCCTGAACCGATACTCGGTGGGCACGCCAATGTCCCACAAAATGGAGGAATAATGACAAGGTGAAAATTTCAAGTTTCCAATTATTCTCTTTGACGCAGTCATTTTTAATTGATATTCTTTTTTCGCAAAATTAATGGGAAATGGAATGAGTAAACTCCCCTGCTAAAGGAATAATGTCATGAGAAAACAAAAGATATGCCTTAGGATATTTTTGCCTGGAGTATTCGTTTTGATTCTACTCGCTCTTTTTATGAGAGCGAAAGAAAATCCTTTTAAAGGATTGAGGATAAACGGCAAACGGCTTGAGCAGCGAATTTTAGAGCTGGCCGAGTTTGGCAAGAATGATCAAGGCGGAGTCAACCGGGTCGCATTCAGTGATGCCGATATCCAGGGCCGGGATTATCTCCGATCACTGATGAAAGAAGCCGGGTTGAAAATCCGGACAGATGAAGCTGGGAACATTATCGGCCGGAGAGAGGGCCTCAATCCAGAACTTCCTCCCATTCTCTTTGGGTCACATTCCGACTCAGTGCCTGATGGCGGTATCTATGACGGGGCCTTAGGCGTTTTAGGAGCGATCGAGTGTGTTCAAACGCTTGAAGAGAAAAATATCATAACCCGGCACCCTCTCGAAGTTATTATTTTCACTGATGAAGAAGGAGGGCTGATAGGAAGCAAGGCTCTGATCGGAACGCTGACAGAAGGGGCGCTTGAAGTCATCAGCCATAGCGGAAAAACTGTGGAAGAAGGGATTACGGCAGTCGGCGGCAGCCCGGATAAGCTGGCGAATGCGATAAGAAAAAAAGGGGGCATCAAGGCCTTCATAGAGATCCATATAGAACAGGGCAAGGTCCTTGAATCCAGAACTATCGATATAGGAGTTGTTGAAGGGATCGTAGGCATCAATTGGTGGGAAGTGACTGTGGATGGCTTCTCCAATCATGCGGGAACAACACCAATGAATATGCGCCAGGACGCTCTATTGGCAGCAGCTCACCTGATCATCGCCGTGAACCGGGTGGTCACATCCATTGAAGGCGGCCAGGTCGGAACAGTCGGCCGGATCCGGGCTGAGCCGGGTGCACCGAATGTCATCCCCGGAAAAGTGATCATGAGCCTTGAACTGCGGGACCTTGAGGAAGAAAAAATCGATAGGCTTTACAAAAAAATCAGGGAGGAAGCCAGAGTCATTGAAAAAAAGACAGGCACCCTCATCACTTTTTCTCCGATTGAAGCCACGGCTGTCCCTGCGCTGACAGATCCTCGTATCCAGAAATACATTATGGAATCTGCGCGTGAATTGGGCCTCACCTCCCTTCTCATGCCCAGTGGAGCCGGACATGATGCCCAGAACATGGCCAGAATCGCTCCCACCGGAATGATATTTGCTCCGAGTGTAGGCGGGATCAGTCATTCGCCTAAAGAATACACCCGTCCTGAAGACATGGAAAATGGAGTCAACGTACTCCTTCATACAATTCTCAAGATCGACCAATCTGAGGATTGATGGAGTCAAAGCCGAAGGATTGAAAGCATGAAAAATAAAGGGAGATAGGATTAAAATTCTTCGTTATTTTACTAAACATTCATATTCCACCCTATTCTCATTCTCC
>JASFPJ010000319.1:0-4076 GCA_050116035.1 Candidatus Aminicenantota bacterium
AATTTCAAAACCCATCACTGGTTTAAATTTTAATTTTTAACACGCGACCCCAAATTATTTTTTGAGATGCGACCCCAAATTATTTTGAGAAATGGGAAATGTTAAATGTTAAGACGCGACCCCAATTAGCGACCCCAATTAGCCGAAGAAGGTGATTTCCAGTTTTTTAATTTTTTTTCTGAGGTCATCTCTGTCGACTTTGAGTTCGGAAGCCGCTTTGGTGAGGTCCCATTTATGCTTTATCAGTATCTTATGAATGTACTCTTTTTCGAATTGCCGACTGGCTTGATTCAGAGACCGGGTGGTATCATGTTTTGGAACGGACTGAGATTCTCTTGACTCCACGAGAAGAGAGAGATGGGAATCCTTGATTTCGTCATCCGGAACCATGATGACGAACCTTTCAATCACGTTGATCAGCTCGCTCGCATTTCTTGGCCATGAGTAGTTCAAGAAAGCCTCCATGGCTTCTTTGCTCATTGTTTTCATCTTCTTCCCATCTTGGATCGAGAAATACTCAAGAAAATAATCGATAAAAAGAGGAATATCTTCCTTTCTTTTCCTTAAAGGAGGAATGGCCATCGGAATGACGTTCAGTTTGAGAAACAGGTCTTCTCTGAATCTTCCTTTGGAGACAAGCCTTTGGATGTTTTTGTTGGTGGCTGAGATTATTCGGATATCCACAGGGATTGACTCGCTTGTCCCCAAGGGTTCGAAATTCTGCTCTTCAATGACTCTAAAGAGTTTGTCTTGAATGGGTAAACTCATGTCACAAATTTCATCGAGGAGGATTGTCCCCCCATCGGCCAGCAGCAGTTTCCCTTTTTTATCTATTTCGGCATTCTCGATGCTTTCCTTAACATAGCCGAACAGCTCGATTTCGATCAAATCATCAGGAATGGCAGCAAAGTTTATCTGGATAAATCTGTTATTTTTCCTCGGGCTCTGTTGATGAATCAACCGGGCAACGAGTTCTTTTCCTGTCCCGTCTTCTCCGTAAATGAGAACAGGAGCGTTTGTCGGTGCCGCTTTATCTATCTCATCTCTTAATTTTTGGATCGCGTCACTATTTCCGATCAGGTGACGTTCCAGCTGGATGGATTCCCGGAGCTGGATGTTTTCCTCTTCCAGCTTTTTTTGCATCAGGGCATTTTTTACAGTCAAGATGACCTTTTCCAATGAAAGTGGTTTTTCCAAGAAGTCATAGGCCCCGAGTTTTATGGCCTGAACAGCCATCTCCACTGAACCGTGTCCCGATATCATCACTACCTGAAGACTTTCATCCATTTTCTTTATTTTCTCCAGGATCTCGATCCCATTCATTTGAGGAAGCCAGATATCCAGCAGGATGAGGTCATAGTTCTGTCTTTTGAGCAGTTTCAGAGCATCTTCGCCAGTGACAACTGTTTTGATGGAGTATCCTTCATCCTCCAGGATACCTTTGAGAGAGGACCGGATACCGGCCTCGTCATCGATCACTAAAATTTTTTCTTTTTTCATGCGGGTAGTTGAATGATAAATTTTGCCCCATTGGGCTGGTTGTCTTCCACCTCGATTGAGCCGTTATGATCGCTGATGATTTTATTCACGATAGTCAATCCGAGCCCCGTCCCTTTTTTCTTGGTAGAGAAATGGGGCAGGAAAAGCTTAGATTTGTCGTTTAGAGGAACGCCATGCCCGGAGTCTGCGATTTCAATCTCGACTTTCCTGCTTTTCTTCCTGAATGTCGTTTTTATTGTAATCTCTCCTTTTTTGTTCACTGCATGAACCGCATTATCGAGGATATTGATGAGCGCTCTTTTCATCTGCTCTGGGTCAATCTGTATAGAGGAAGGGATATTCGAAGAAAGCCTCGTGTTGAATTCAATGTTTGTGAATGCATCCTTGAACAGAGAAACCGTCTTTGTGATGATTTCGTGAATATTGGCTGCCTGCATCTGGATATTCGGCATACGGGCGAAATTGGAAAATTCATCCACAAGGGCTTTTATGGTTCTGGCCTCTCTGATGATAGTTTTGGCCCCGTCGTTGATAATCTCATCCTGTTTTCTCTGGCGCTCCTTTAATTTCTTTTTGATTCTCTCCGCAGAGAGCTGGATCGGAGTCAAAGGATTTTTAATTTCATGAGCCAGCCGCTGGGCGACTTCCTGCCAGGCAGCGATTTTTTGAGCTTTGATGAGTTGAGTCAGGTTATCCAGCACGACGATCCATCCGGAAAATGTATTGCCGGATTGCCCTAGCGGAGACAGGTTTATCGCTAGCGTTCTATTCTGAGCGCCGAAGTTGATGTTTATTTCTCTATCATGAAGTTTATATTTATTCTGGATGCCCTTCTCGATAGTCTTATTCACTTCTTTGTAAACAGGAGATGAGAGTATCTCTTTAAATCCTTTTCCGATGAGGTTTCCCCCGGGGAGTGCCAGCATATCCCTGGCTGAAGGATTGATGGTCGTGATCGAACCTTTAGCATCCAGAGTGATGACTCCTGTGGCGATGTTATTCAGTATCGTTTCGATATACTGTTTTCGGGCCTCGAGCTCGGATGTTTTTTGAGCAATGTTGTGCGTGCTCTCTTTAAGGTCGGCAACCATTTGGTTGAATGAATCGATGAGGATGCCGATCTCGTCAGAAGCCGGGTCGTCCACTTTGACATCCAGGCTTCCTTTAGATACTTTCTTCGTTGCCTGAGCCAGCTTCTCGATGGGGACCGTGATTGCCTTAGCCAAATGAAACCCGATCCAGCTGGCTGCGAATATGATCAACAGAGTGATGAAAATGAGAGTAATGAGGTAGAATTTTTTGACCGGGTTTTTCTGTGCTTTCAATTGCTGATATCTTTCGACATAGGAGGTAATGTTGTTTATTCGTTGGGCATAGTTTTGCGGAAGAAATTTTCCCGCTATCACGAGCACGGTGCCCACTCCCGGGCTGTAAAAGGGAATACCGCGACGGATAATCTCTCCGTTTCCCATGGATTCAATACTGTTGACCAAATCACCCATTTTCGCGCGTTCCACAATGTCCGGATTGAGATCCGTGTAATGCTGAAGCGGGAGTTCAGAGTTGATATAGGCAAACTGTTGCTCTTCTTCGATATAGACTCCGATTTCATCCAGGTTGTATTCGGTCAATTTGGCCCGGACAAACTCCATGAAGAGTTTCCGGTTTTCGGGGGCAGTGAGGTTTTGCCCCTCCGCAGCGTATCTCAACTGGCGGGCGTAGTGAAACGTAATTTCTTTCGTGTTTGCCTGAAAACCATCCGCCAGATTTTTTGTATCATCCATTATTCTATCTAAGGGAGATTTAAACCATTGCTCAATGTTCCGACTGATGAGGTCACTCGCAAAAAGAAAGAGGAGAAGAGTAGGAATGAGTGAGAGCGCGATAAAGAAGAGGACCAGTTTCGTTTTAAAATGAGCGCCGATGACTCTTCTTTTTCTTTCCAGGTAGAGTTTGGTGAGGTTCCGCCATAGAACAAAAAAGAGAGTGAGAAAAAGGAGAAACACGATTATCTGGAGAAGAGAAAGGAGGATGGTTGTGACCGAAGTGGGAGGGAATTCCTCTCCTTCCCCGATAAAGAATTCTATGGCAAAAAAGAGAATGATCAGGAGGATGATGATGATTCCTAGGAGCCGAGAGCCTTTTGTTCTTGAGCGTTCCATCCCTCCACTCTCTTTATCCATCACTTTTTCAACTCGCTTTGTCAGGAATTTCGATTTCTTCTGGTTCTTGCAGGATAAATTCTCTGAAGTTTTCAATGGTGATTCTTATGTTTCTGACTGTCACTCCGGAAGCACCAAAGGGCTTGCCCTCTCTGTCGTTTAATCTGTACACCACTCCCCCTGCATTCCCCACATGGAGGAGTAGCTCTTCCGAAGCCTCTATTGAAATCCTATCTCCTGGCATTTTAGTATCCTCAACCTCCAACTCGCCATCGGCATACACCTGTAGCCATGTTTCTTCAGTGAATGAGATTTCAAGTGCCAGCTTTTCGCCCTCAATCACTGATGGCTCAGAAGGGTCAATTTCAGAAAAAGAAATCGGGGTCTTTTTTTGAAGAAGGGCCCAGGGCTTAA
>JASFPJ010000320.1:0-4068 GCA_050116035.1 Candidatus Aminicenantota bacterium
CAGGTTGCTCTCCTGACTGAGAGGGAGAACCTGACCATCTCTCAAGAGGGCTAAGTTGGTGAGAGCCGCCAAATTCTGACTTCCCCAGGGATTTTGAGTCAAACCCGTGCCAAAAAGGAAAACAACTGTTTCTCCCTCCTTGAGAAGCTCGGCTGTCTGCATGAATTTATCTTTGGGTATTCCGGTTATTTTGAGAGCTTGAGAAAAATCGAGTTTGCCCAGAGAATCCTTGAACGACTCCAGCCCTTCGATCCAGGAATGGCCTCCCTCCTCTTCACTCTCAAGAATCACCTTCGCTAAGCTGCTGAAAAGGGTATATTCAGTGCCTGGCTTGTTTTGAAGCCAGGTTGAGGCGTAACGGTTCAGAGTCAGCTCGTAGGGACTGGCCACAACAAGCTTCGCTCCCGCCTTCACCGCCTTCAACACTTCCAGCCAAATGATAGGATGGGATACCGGCAGATCTGCTCCGGCGAGGAACAGGACATCTGCCTTGGAGATATCCTCCATCCTGAAGTTGATGTCGGTGCTGAAGCCCTGCTCCCGAGCCAATCGCTGGTATGTCGATAAAGGCGAAAAGCGGGCCGGGCTCACATCATTTTCTGTCTTCAATGCATCCCGGGCGAACTTCCGGAGGACAAAATCATCTTCGCATGTGACTTGTGAGGAAATCACTACAGCCATCTCTTTCCCTTTATACTTTTTCAATTTTTGAGCCACAAAATCGAGAGCTTCCTCCCATGTCACTTCTTCAAGTTCCTTGTTCACCCTGATCATCGGCTTGAGAATCCTTTGAGAACTGTAAACCAGGTCTCTGATCACGAACCTGCCTTTGACACACACCTGCCCCCGATTCACGGCTCCATCCGGAGAAGGTTTGGAACTCAATATTCTTCCCTCTTTGAGCGCAACCTCGAGTGTGCACCCCATACTGCAGAGAGGACAGATCGTCTCTGCCGTGCTATCCGGCAAGGCTTCGTACTTCAAAGCTCTTTCCGATAATGCTCCGGTGGGGCAAACATCTACACAGGCCCCACAGAACTGGCAGCCTGATTCAAGATGGGGACGATCCAGCACGGTCCCCACAACCGCATAAAATCCCCTGTAGGCAAAGGAGAGTGTTGAAGCGCCTCTCACCTCATGGCACACTCTGACACATCTTCCACAGAGAATACATAGATTGTAGTTTCGGTCAAAAAATGGGTCCTCTTTTTTGATCTCAAGCTCTCTGTAAACAGAAGGATACCTGACCTGATCCACCTTCAAGGAATCAACAACATCTTGAAGCTCACAGCGCCCATTGTTCGGACAGAGGACACAACCAGTAGTTTCTCCCACTTTCCTGATCGTGGATTTGTATTCGTCACAATTCTTTTTCTCGCTGCAGATCAAACAGGCATTCGGATGTTCAGAAAGAATAAGTTCTAGAATCTCTTTCCTTAGTCTTTGAAGCCTTGGGGTCTTTGTCTTGATCTCCATGCCCTCCTCAGCATAAGTACTGCAAGAAGGCGGAAAGCCATTCCTCCCCTTAATCTGAACGATACACAGCCTGCAACCAGCGAAAGGAGATAAACGTTCGTGATCACAGAGCGAAGGAATGAAGATGCCGTTCTCTTTCGCGGCTTCCAGAATTGTTTTTTTGTCTTCGAGTTCGAACTGTTTTCCGTCTATAGTAATCTTCATTTTTTGCTCTTCTGACTGGATTTTTTGAGAATTCTATCTTTCTTTCTGCCAGTGTATTTGGAGACAGCCATGATTTTTGGCGGACAGACCTCCAAGCAAGCGCCGCACTTGATGCACAGCTCCTGGTTGATCACATGGACTTTCTTCCTTTCTCCGCTTATGGCCTCCACAGGGCAGTTTTTCAAACACAAGAGACAGCCGACACACTTCTCCGGCTCGATGTGATAGATGATCAAATCTTTGCACACCAAAGCCGGACAACTCTTGTCTTTGATGTGGGCTTCATATTCGTCCTTAAAATACCGGAGTGTTGTCAGGACTGGATTGGGGGCTGTCTGCCCCAAACCACAGAGGGACCCATCCTTAATAGTCTTTGCTAAATCCTCTAGTTTCTCAATGTCCCCCTCTTCCCCTTTTCCTTGGGTGATACGAGTTAATATTTCCACAAGCTGTCTGGTCCCGATTCGGCACGGGACACACTTGCCGCATGACTCTTCTTGGGTAAAATCAAGAAAATAACGAGCCACATCGACCATACACGTATCCTCATCCATAACGATCATCCCACCCGAACCCATCATTGAGCCCGCTTTGGTTAAACTCTCGAAGTCGATGCGCAAATCAAGCATTTCCGCCGGTATACATCCTCCGGAGGGCCCGCCTGTCTGGACAGCCTTGAATTTCTTATTATCTTTCACTCCCCCGCCGATATCATAGATGATTTCTTTCAAAGTCATACCCATCGGCACTTCAACCAGGCCAGTATTGTTTATCTTGCCGACGAGAGAGAATATTTTTGTTCCTTTGCTCCCCCTTGTTCCGATTTTAGAATACCATTCCGCGCCTTTACTTATAATCTGAGGAACATTGGCCCATGTCTCCACGTTATTGATGTTGGTTGGTTTGCCCCATAATCCGGCTTGAGCCGGGTAAGGAGGCCTCTGCCTGGGAAAAGCCCGCCTTCCTTCAATGGATGCCATCAACGAAGTCTCTTCACCTGAAACGAAAGCGCCAGCCCCTTTAAAGACATGTATATCGAATCCGAACTCCGATCCAAGTATAGATTCGCCGAGCAAGCCGAGTTTTTTTGCCTGGTCGATGGCACGGGTCACATTCTTCACAGCCAGGGGATACTCCATCCGAACATAAATATACCCCTCTGAGGCGCCGATCGCGTAGGCTCCGATGATCATGCCTTCTATGACACTGTGCGGATTGCCTTCCAGAAGGCTTCGGTCCATGTACGCGCCTGGGTCACCTTCGTCGGCATTGCAGATGATGTACTTCCTCTCAGAGTTGACTTTATGGCAGATTTCCCATTTTTTACCAGTCAGGAAACCGGCTCCCCCTCTCCCACGTAAGCCAGAGGCTTTGATCTCATCGATGACTTCTTCTGATGTCATATCGAAGAGGATCTTGGTTAATGCTTTGTACCCATCCAGAGCGATGTAATCTTTGATATCTGTGGGGTCGATAAAACCATTATTCCCGAAAATGATGCGCTCCTGCTTTTTATAAAAGGGAACATTTTTTTCATGAACGATCTTTTCTTGAGTTCTCGGATCGATGTACAGGAGCCTGTCGATGATTTTCTTTCCGATGATAGTCTCCGCGATGACTTCTTTAATATCTTTGAGTTTGATCCTCTGATAAAAAACTCCATCCGGCTGAATGACGACAATCGGTCCCCTCTCGCAGAATCCATGACATCCGGTTGTTCTCACATCGACTGAATCCTGAAGCCTTTGATTCTTGATTTCATCCTCAAAGGCCTGCGCGACTTTCAGACAACCATACGCATGGCAACCCGTACCTCCACAGACTGTGATGCAAGTTTTCCGTTTCTTTCGGGATTCGGAAATTTCCTCTCTTAGATTATCTAATTCAGTGGTGTTAAATTCATCCATTATTCAGAGCCGTTCCTTTTTTTGTTCATTAATCTATCGATGATTTTATCGACCTCTCTTGTCTTCAACTGACCATGATACTCTCCATCCGCAATCGCGATAGGCCCTAATGCACACGCCCCCACACAATTGACAGTTTCCAAGGTGAACTGATTATCCTCGGTTGTCTCTCCGGATTCGATTCCCAGCTTTCTCTTGAACTCATCCAGAATCATGGGCGCACCTCTCACATGGCAGGCTGTCCCCATGCAGATGGTGATAAGGTGTTCACCGCGTGGCTTGAGAGAAAAGGCTTTGTAGAATGTGAGGACTCCGAATATCTCACTTTCAGAAATTTTCAGCTGCTTGGAGATTTGAGAGATTGCATGAGCCGGCACGTAGCCGAACTCTTTCTGGACCTCATGAAGGATATGTATGAGTTCCCTTTGATCTTTATCTGATTCGTCCATATACTTTTCCATCTCGACTGACCTTTATAAAA